>DATIUR010000198.1:0-2233 GCA_035466675.1 Anaeromyxobacteraceae bacterium
TGTTCCGCGTCACGCCGGCCGGCCGGCGCCTCCTCGCCGAAGGCCTGCCGGACCCGCGGCGCGCGCCCCCCCTCGCCGCCGGCGGCCAGCTGGCGCACGGCGGCCGGCCCCTCTGGGTGTGCGAGGTGGAGGGCGACCGCTGGCGGCTCGTCCCCTGGCGGCGCCGGAGCGCCCCCCGGCGGAAGCGCGCCAGCCGGGGTTGACACCGTCCGGCCCTGGACTTAGTCCAGGTGGCGTGAGGACGGCACTCCCCGAGAAGCTCCGGAAGCACGGCATCCAGCCGTCGGCGCAGCGGCTCGCCGTGGCGGCCTACGTCCTCGACACGCAGGACCACCCCTCCGCGGACCAGGTCTTCGCCGAGGTGCGCAGCCGCGTGCCCATGATCTCGCGGGCCACCGTCTACAACACCCTCAACCTGTTCGTGCGCAAGCGGCTCCTGCGTCAGCTCCCCCTGGCGGAGGGCCGGGTGGTGTTCGATCCGCACGTCGAGCCGCACCACCACTTCATCGACGAGGCCACCGGCGCCATCCACGACGTCGCCTGGGAGGCGCTCGAGGTGAGGAACGTGGAGGGCCTGAAGGGCCTGTCGGTGCGCGAGTACCAGGTGGTGCTGCGGGGCCGCAAGGGGCGGGGCCGGAGCGCCTGAGCCCCCCCGGGGGCGGCCTCCCCGGCCGGGACGGTCGTTTTCGTTGCGCCAGATTTAGACATTGTCTAAATCTGGATGAAAGAAAGGAGCCGAGGATGTACCGCACCCCCAGCAGACTTCCCGAGGAGGCCCGGGTCCGGGTGGCCGAGGCGCTCGACGCCACCCTCGCCGACGGGCTCGACCTCCACTCGCACCTCAAGATGGCCCACTGGAACGTGAAGGGGCCGCACTTCGCCGCCCTCCACCCGCTCTACGAGACCTTCGCCACGGCCCTGGCCGGCTTCAACGACCAGGTGGCCGAGCGCGCCGTGACGCTCGGGGCGCGCGTCCACGGGACCGCCCGCCAGGTGGCCCGGGCCTCCCGCATCCCCGACTACCCGGCCGACGCGGTGCGCGACCTCGACACCGTCTCGCACCTGGCCGACCGCATCGAGGCCTACCTGGAGGGCGTCCGGAAGGGGCGCGACGTGGCCCAGTCGAAGGACGACCAGGACACGGTGGACCTCCTCACCGGCGTCGTGGAGGAGTTCGAGAAGAACGCGTGGTTCCTCCGGGCCACGCTCGAGAAGTGAACGCTCATCCAAAGGAGAGAACCATGAAGACCATCAAGGGCACGAAGACCCACGACAACCTCAAGTACGCCTTCGCGGGCGAGTCGCAGGCCAACCGGCGCTACCTCTACTTCGCCAAGGTCGCGGACGTGGAGGGCTACCCCGAGGTGGCCATGAACTTCCGCGAGACGGCGGAGGGCGAGACCGGCCACGCCCACGGCCACCTCGACTTCCTGAAGCTCGCGGGCGACCCCGCCACCGGCCTGCCCATCGGGGACACCGCCACGAACCTGAAGGCCTCGATCGCCGGCGAGACGCACGAGTACACCGACATGTACCCGGGAATGGCCAAGACCGCCCGGGACGAGGGCTTCGCCGAGGTCGCCGACTGGTTCGAGACCCTGGCCAAGGCCGAGAAGAGCCACGCCGGCCGCTTCGACAAGATGCTGAAGAGCATCTCCTGATGCGGCGAAGCGCCGCGTGACGCCCCGCACCCCGTGAGCGAGAATCGGGGGCATGGCGACACCCGGCGAGGGCGCTCCGGGGCGCGCCGCCCCGGAGCACCCGAGCGGTGACGGGCGCCTCGAGGCCCTCGACGCCGCGCTCCGGCGCCACCGGGGGCGGCCCGACGCGCTCCTCGAGGTCCTGCATGCGGCGCAGGAGATCTTCGGGTTCCTCGCCGAGGAAGTGCTGCTGCACGTGGGGCGGAGCCTCAGGCTCCCGCCCTCGCGCGTCTACGGCGTCGCGACCTTCTACAACCTGTTCCGCCTGGCGCCCGCGGGCGAGCACACCTGCACGGTGTGCATGGGCACGGCCTGCTACGTGCGGGGCGCCGGCGAGATCCTGGCGGGCGTCCGGCGCGCCCACGGCGTGAGCGTGGGCGAGACCACCGCCGACGGCCGGATCACCCTGGCGGTGGCCCGGTGCGTGGGCACCTGCGGGAGCGCGCCGGTGGTGGCCTTCGACCGCGAGGTCGGCGCCGGGCAGACGGCCGAGGGCGTGCTCGCTCGCATCCGGGGATGGGCCGGGCCATGAC
>DATIUR010000199.1:0-3420 GCA_035466675.1 Anaeromyxobacteraceae bacterium
CCGGGCCCGCGAGGCGGCCGAGGGCGACCGGCCCGGGCGGACCGACAAGGACGAGGAGCACCTCGACGCCGACGAGGCCCGCGCGAAGTTCATCAAGGAGACCGAGCAGGCCTTCCGCAAGCCCACGGTGGGCGTGTTCGCGAAGTGACCCGCCTCACCTGACGAGGAGATCCGCCGATGCCCGGAATCACGAGCTACCGCACGCACGGCTCCCGGGCCGGAGGGCGGCCAGGCCCCAGGCGCGAAGCCGGTCGGGAAGGTGGCCTCGGCCTGCCGAACGCCCCCGCAGCGCCCGGCCGCCCCTCCCACCTCCCCCCGGAGCGAACGCCCCGCCGCCGCCCCCACCCCGATGCGCGGCGCGCCCGCCCCGGTTATTTCCTCGTCGGATGCCCGCCGCGCCGACGCAGCTCGTCAACGACTTCTCCATCCAGGTGGCGACCGCGAACGGGTCCGGCTCGCAGACCTCGAACACGGTCCTGCTCCGCGCCCTCTTCCAGATGGGCATCCCGGTCTCCGGGAAGAACCTCTTCCCGTCCAACATCGCCGGGCTCCCCACCTGGTTCACCATCCGCGCCTCGAAGGACGGCTGGCTGGCCCGCCGGGCCCGGACCGACCTCCTCGTGGCCATGAACCCGGAGACGGCCCGGGACGACGTGCTCGCGCTCGACCCGGGCGCGGCCGTCCTCTACGACGCCCCGCTCGCGCTCTCGGGGCTGAGGACCGACCTCGTCCTCTACGAGGTGCCCTTCGACGGCCTGGTCTCCCCGCTCGCGGGCGAGGCGAAGCTCCGCAAGCTCCTCAAGAACATGGCCTACGTGGGGGTCCTGGCGGGCCTCCTCGGGATCGAGCCGGCCGAGGTGGAGCGCGCCATCGCCAGGCAGCTCGGCTCGAAGCCGAAGGCCCGCGACCTGAACGTCGCCGCCGCGCGGGCGGGCATGGACCACGCGAAGGGGCTGGAGAAGCGGGACCCGCTGGCCGTCCGGCGGATGGACGCCACGGCGGGCAAGATCCTGGTGGACGGGAACACCGCCGCGGCCCTGGGCTCCATGTTCGCCGGCGTGACCGTGGTGACCTGGTACCCCATCACCCCCTCCTCGTCGCTGGTCGAGTCCCTGGCCGGCTTCCTCGGGAAGCACCGGGTCGGCCCCGACGGCAAGGCCACCTTCGCCGTGGTCCAGGCCGAGGACGAGCTCTCCGCGGTGGGCATGGCGCTCGGCGCCGGCTGGGCCGGGGCGCGGGCCATGACCGCCACCTCCGGGCCGGGGATCTCGCTCATGGGCGAGTTCGCCGGCCTGGGCTACTACGCCGAGGTGCCCGCCGTCGTCTGGGACGTCCAGCGGGTCGGCCCCTCCACCGGGCTCCCCACCCGGACCTCGCAGGGCGACGTGCTCTCCACCGCGCTCCTCTCGCACGGCGACACGCGCCACGTGCTCCTGTTCCCGGGCTCGGTCGAGGAGTGCTTCGGCATGGCCGGCGACGCCTTCGACCTCTCCGAGCGGCTCCAGACGCCGGTCTTCGTCCTCTCCGATCTCGATCTCGGCATGAACGTCTGGATGGCCGATCCGTTCGCCTACCCGGAGCGGCCGCTCGACCGCGGCAAGGTCCTGGGCCAGGCGGACCTCGACCGGCTGGGCGGGTTCGCCCGCTACGCCGACGTGGACGGCGACGGGATCGGCTGGCGCACGCTCCCCGGCACCCCGCACCCGAAGGCCGCCTACTTCACCCGAGGCACGGGCCACGACGAGGAGGCCGCCTACAGCGAGCGCCCGGAGGTGTTCGAGCGCAACATGGCCCGCCTGGCGAGGAAGATGGAGACCGCCCGCGGCCTCGTCCCCCGGCCGGTGCTCCACGGCGGCGGGCGCGCGCGGGTGGGCCTTCTCGCCTACGGGTCGTCGGACTGGGCGGTGCGGGAGAGCCGGGAGGAGCTGCGGCGGGAGCACGGCCTCGAGACCGACTACCTGCGCGTGCGCGCCTTCCCGTTCCCGGACGAGGTGCGGGCCTTCGTCGAGGCCCACGACCGCGTCCACGTGGTGGAGCAGAACCGGGACGGCCAGATGGCCGGCCTGCTCCGGCTCGACCTGCCGCCCGCGCTCTCGCCGCGCCTGCTCTCGGTGGCGCGGATCGACGGCCTGCCGCTGGACGCGCGCTCGGTGACCGAGGGCGTCCTGGCCGGGGAGGGGAGGAAGGCATGACCGCGCCCGGCGCCCCCCGCACCAACCGGATCGGCCTCACCGTGGTGGACTACCGCGGCGGCAAGACCACGCTCTGCGCCGGCTGCGGCCACAACGCCATCGCCGAGCGGATCCTGGAGGCCTACTACGACCTCGGCATCCCGCCGGAGCGGGTGGCCAAGCTCTCCGGGATCGGCTGCTCCTCGAAGAGCCCCGCCTACTTCCTGTCGCGGTCGCACACCTTCAACGGCCTGCACGGCCGCATGCCCTCGCTCGCCACCGGGGCCCTGCTCGCGAACCGCACGCTGCTCGCCATCGGCGTCTCGGGGGACGGCGACTCGGCCTCCATCGGGATCGGCCAGTTCGTCCACCTGATGCGGCGCAACGTCCCGATGGTCTACGTGATCGAGAACAACGGGGTGTACGGCCTCACCAAGGGGCAGTTCTCCGCCACCGCCGACGTGGGCTCCACGCTCAAGGGCGGCGCGGCGAACGAGCTGCGACCCATCGACACCTGCGCGCTGGCGATCCAGCTCGGGGCCTCCTTCGTGGGCCGGTCCTTCTCCGGGGACAAGCGGCAGCTCTCCGCCCTGCTGCGCGGCGCCATCGCGCACCGGGGCACCGCCCTGCTCGACGTCATCTCCCCCTGCGTCACCTTCAACGACCACGAGGGCTCGACCAAGTCCTACGACTACGTGAAGGACCACGACGCGCCGCTCCAGGAGCTGTCCTTCATCCCGGCCTTCGAGGACGTCTCGGTCGAGTACGCGCCCGGCCAGTCCGTGGACGTCACCCTGCACGGCGGCTCGCGCCTCCGCCTGCGCAAGCTGGAGGAGGGCTACGACCCGGCCGACGGCGCGCGGGCGGTGGGACGGCTCCTCGAGGCCTCCGCGAAGGGAGAGGTGCTGACCGGGCTCCTCTTCGCGAACCCGGGGGCGCCGAGCTTCGTCGACCTGCTCGGCCTGGTCGAGGAGCCCCTGGCCACCCTCCCGGAGGAGCGGACCCGCCCTCCCCGCCAGGTTCTCGACGAGGTGAACGCCTCGCTGGGCTGAACCGCCACGGGCCCCGCGGGGGAGGCGTTCCCCTCGGCGCTCCGCGCCTCGCAGGACAGGGTACGGCCGCCGCTCCCGTCCGCTCTCGCCGGCATCGACGCCCTGCCAGCTCGCTCCGGTGCGGCCCGGATCGCAGCGGCTGGACCGGCGCCGCTGCCGGTCCGATCCCCGACCGCAGAAGCCCTCCCGCGCTCGAA
>DATIUR010000200.1:0-4386 GCA_035466675.1 Anaeromyxobacteraceae bacterium
CGGGACCGCGCCGTGGCCCGGAGCGAAGGCGCTCGCGCCCGGGGCGGCGGGCGCTGGCGCCGTGGCCGCCGGGGATGGAGCGGCTCCGCCCACCACGGCAGGGTCCATGCGGCCGGGCTGCTGGCTCAGGACGGTGCCCAGGGCGGACCCGGCGGGCACGGGCACGGGCGCGGCCTGCGCCGGCACGGGCACGGGCGCGGCCTGCGCCGGCACGGGCGCACGGCCCGGGGCCACGAGCGGAGCAGGCGCCGGAGCGGCTCCGCCCACCACGGCGGGGTCCATGCGGCCGGGCTGCTGGCCCAGGACGGTGCCCAGGGTGGACCCGGGAGGCGCGGCGGCGGGCGCGGGCGCGGGCGCCGGCCTGTTCAGGACGGTTCCGAGGACCGAGCCGGGCGGCGCAGCCGCAGGAGCGGGGGCCGGACGGGTGGGGACGATCCGGCGCGGCGGAGGCGCGGGGGCCACCCAGTAGTTGCGCGGCGGCAGGCGGTTCGGGCGGAAGGGCCCCGAGTACAGGTAGGCGCGCTCGCTCGGCCGCCAGACGAAGTCGGAGCCGCGGGGCGGCGCGTAGTCGTGCCGGTGGAACCGGTGCATGTAGCACCAGCCGCCGCCCGGGATGGGGTGGCCGTCCCAGTACGAGAAGTGGTACGGCCCCGTGTACCAGTAGTACCCGTAGTCAAGCACGTACCAGTCGGGCCGGTCCGGGTAGTAGTCGTGCACGTGCGGTCCGTCGAGGTAGCACCACCCGCCGCCGAGCTGCTCCGGGACGAAGTGGCCGTCGTGGTACCAGACCTCGAGCCGCGGCGGCGGCTGGTAGTAGGGCTGCGGCGCCGGAGCGGCTGCCGGCGGCGCGTAGGCTTGCTGTGGAACGACCTGGCGGACGACGCAGCCGGCGAGGAAAGCGGCCGACGCGGCGACGAGGACGATTCGCTTCATTTTGGTGGTCTCCCTCCGAAGGATCGGGCGCCCCATTATCCGACGGACGAGGCGCTCTAGCCATTCAACGACGCCGCGATCTTCGCGGCCCGTCGCGATCGGCGAAGCAGGCCGCGTGCCAGCCAGGTCACCGAAAGCGAAATCGGGCATCCGGAGCCGAAGGCGTGCGCGGGAGGCACACCCGACGAGGCATGCCGCGCCCGCGCACAAACCCGCACCCGCGACGTGTCCGGCCGCAGGGGTCGGACCCGCGCGCACCGGCGTTCGCGCCTCGCGTCCCGCCCTAGAGGATGTGCCCGCCGGCGTAGCCGGCCTGGCGGGCCCGGGCGAACTCGATGGCGTGCTCGACGTAGGGCGTGGCGACGTCCGCGCCGGTGGCCGCCTCGAGCCCCTCGAAGCCGGGCGAGGAGTTCACCTCGAGGATCCTGGGTCCGGTCCGGGCCTCGAGCATGTCGACGCCCGCCACCTCGAGGCCGAGCACGCGCGTCGCCTTCACCGCCGCCTCGGCGTACTCACGCCCGAGATCGATCCCGCGCGCCTCGCCGCCGCGGTGGATGTTGGAGCGGAACTCCCCCTCCCGGGCGGTGCGGCGCATGGCGGCCACCACCCGGTCGCCCACCACCAGGGCCCGGACGTCGCGGCCCCGCGACTCCTCCACCAGCTCCTGCAGGAGGATCTCCTGGCCGAGCGTCCAGAGGGTGTCGAGCATGCCCTCCACCTCGGCCACCGTGTTCGCGATCATCACGCCCAGGCCCTGGGTGCCCTGGATGAGCTTGATGATGCAGGGGGGGCCGCCCACCAGGCGCACGGCCTGCGGCACCTCGTCGCGGTAGCGGCACATCACCGTGCGGGGGATGTCGATGCCGAACCGGGAGAGGAGCTGGAGGGCGCGGAGCTTGTCGCGGGAGCGGGCGATGGGGACGGCCGCGTTCAGCACCGGGACGCCCATCATGTCGAGCTGGTTCACCACGGCGAGGCCGTAGCCGGTGATGGAGGCCCCGATGCGCGGGATGGCCACGTGCAGGCGGGTCGGCTCGAGCTCCTCCCCGCGGTAGAGGATGCGGGGCCGCTCCGGGCCGAGCACCATGTTGAAGCGCAGGGTGTCGAGCACGAGCGGCGCGTGCCCGAGCGCGTGGGCCGCCTCGACCAGCCGGCGCGTCGAGTAGAGCAGCGCGTTCCGGGAGAGGATGGCCACCGTGAGCGCGCCGGGCGGAGCGCGGCGGGGGCGGGCGCGCCGGGCGGACCGGCGCGCGGGTCGCGCCTTGCGCGGGTCGCCGTTTCGGCGGGATCGGCCCATGAGAGCGCGGCAAGCCTAGCGGCGGGTCGGGCGGCAGGCAACGGCGCCCCGGGGTGGGCCGGTCGCGCTCGTTGAAAGGAGGGCGCCGCGCTGCTAGAAACCTTGTCTTTCCGAGGTCAGAGCGAGCCGTGGACTACAAGGACACGATCCAGCTGCCGAAGACCGACTTCCCGATGAAGGCGAACCTCCCGCAGCGCGAGCCGGAGATCCTGCGCCGCTGGGAGGAGGAGGACGTCTTCGGGCGCCTGGTGGCGCAGAACGCCGCCCGCCCCGGCGCGCAGCGGTACGTCCTGCACGACGGCCCGCCCTACGCCAACGGCGACATCCACATCGGGCACGCCCTCAACAAGATCCTGAAGGACCTGGTGGTGAAGTACCACAACCTGGCCGGCGACGCGGCGGACTACGTGCCGGGCTGGGACTGCCACGGCCTGCCCATCGAGCTCAAGGTGGACAAGGAGCTGGGTCCGAAGAAGCGGGAGATGGATCGGCCCGCCGTGATCGAGGCCTGCCGGCGCTACGCCGAGAAGTGGATCGGGCGCCAGCGGGAGTCCTTCAAGCGGCTCGGCTGCTTCGGGCGGTGGAGCAAGCCCTACGTCACCATGGCGAAGGGGTACGAGGCCGAGATCGTCCGGACGGTCGCCCGGGTCGCGGCGCGCGGCTTCCTCTACCGCGGCAAGAAGCCGGTCTACTGGTGCACCACCGACCGGACGGCGCTGGCCGAGGCGGAGGTGGAGTACGAGGACCACACCTCGCCCTCCATCCACGTCGCCTTCGACCTCGTCTCGCCCCTGCCCCTCCCCGGCCTCGGCGGCCGCAAGGCGCGGCTCGTGATCTGGACCACCACGCCCTGGACGCTCCCGGCCAACCTGGCGGTGGCGGCGCACCCGGCGCTCGCCTACGTCGCCTACGACCTGCGCGGCCAGGTGGTGGTGGTGGCGAAGGACCTGCTCCCGCGCTTCCTGGCCGAGTGCGCCCCGGAGGAGCTGTCGTCGAAGGACGCCCCGCCGCGCCATTCGCCGCAGGCGCACGAGGCGGCCACGGGCGGCGGCGGCACGCACCCGGCCGCGGCGCTCGCCCACCCGGAGCGCATCCTCGGGACGGTGGAGGGCAAGGGGCTGGAGGGCCTGCGCTACCGCCACCCGTTCATGGGGCGCGAGTGCCCGGTCATCCTGGGCGAGCACGTCACGCTCGAGGCCGGGACGGGCCTCGTCCACACCGCGCCCGGCCACGGCCAGGAGGACTACGAGGTGGGCCGCCGGTACGGGCTCGAGATCCTGAACCCGGTGGACGGCGCCGGCGTCTTCACCTCCGAGGCCGGGCCCTACGCCGGCCAGTCGATCTGGGACGCGAACCCACGCATCGTGGCCGACCTGGCCGCCTCGGGCCACCTGCTCTCCGACCCGAAGGCGCGGCTCCGCCACTCCTACCCGCACTGCTGGCGCTGCCACGACCCGGTGGTGTTCCGGGCCACCGACCAGTGGTTCCTCTCCCTCGAGCACGCCGGGCTCAGGAAGAGGACGCTCGAGGAGATCGACCGGGTCCAGTGGATCCCGCGCTGGGGGCGGGACCGGATCCACGGGATGATCGAGGCGCGGCCGGACTGGTGCCTGTCGCGCCAGCGCACCTGGGGCGTGCCCATCCCCGTCTTCTACTGCGAGGGGTGCGCGGAGCCGCTCGTCTCGCCCGCCGCCATGGAGCGGGTGGCGGTGGCCGTGGAGGCGGAGGGCATCGAGGCCTGGTACCGCCACGCCCCGGCCGCATTCACCGCCGGAGAGAGGTGTCCGCGCTGCGGCGGGACGGCCTTCCGGCGCGAGCAGGACATCCTCGACGTGTGGTGGGACTCGGGCGTCTCCTGGGCGGCGGTGGCCGAGAAGGAGGGGATGGGCGTCCCGGTGGACCTGTACCTGGAGGGCTCGGACCAGCACCGCGGCTGGTTCCACTCGGCGCTCCTCACCTCGATGGCCATCCGCGACGCGGCGCCGTACCGCGGCGTGCTCACCCACGGCTTCGTGCTCGACGGGCAGGGCCGGGCCATGTCGAAGAGCGTGGGCAACGTGGTCGCCCCGGAGAAGATCATCGAGAGGTACGGGGCGGACATCCTGCGGCTGTGGGTGGCCGCCGCCGACTACCGCGACGACGTGCGCGTCTCGGAC
>DATIUR010000201.1:0-5534 GCA_035466675.1 Anaeromyxobacteraceae bacterium
CTCCGGCAGACCTGCGTCCCCGGCCCTCCAGGAGCCGGATGGCCGTCCACGCGGCGAGGCCTCGGAGGCGCGGGAGAGCCCTGGTCAGCGCCGCGAAGGAGCGGATGCCCTCGTCGGCCAGGAGGCGCCGTCCGCGCCGAAGGTCCCGTCGGACCTCGTTCGACTGCGCGGAGGCGATGACGCCGGTGAAGACCCGGCCGAAGTCACCACGCCCGGGCGTCCGAGCTCCGCGCCGCCCGTCAGCGTTCTCGCTCACGACACCGACAGTACCGCGATCCCCCCACCGAGCCCATCGCTCGGCTGGAAGCGGCCGCTAGAACGGGTGCACGAACAGCCCGCTGCGCAGCTTCGGCTCGAACCAGGTGCTCTTCGGCGGCATGAGCTTCCCGGCGTCCGAGACCGCCAGGAGCTGCTCGATGCGGGTGGCGAAGAGGTGGATCCCCATCGACCACCCCTCCTCCTTCACGCGCCGCTCCAGCTCCTCCGGGCCTCGGATCCCGCCCACGAAGTCCACGTCCTTCGAGGTGCGCGGGTCGGCGACGCCGAAGATGGGTTCGAGCACCTGGTCCTGCAGGATCGACACGTCGAGCGAGGCCACCGGGTCCACCTCGTGGAAGGTGCCCTGCCTGGCGTGGGCGTGGAGCCAGCGCCCGCCCAGGTAGAGCCCGAAGGCGAGCGGGTGGTCGGGGCGGGGGTCATGGGCCGGGTGGATCTCCAGGGCCTCGCGCAGCGCCGCCAGGAGCTCCTCCGGCGAGCGGCCCTTCGGATCGCGCACCAGCCGGTTGTAGGCCAGGATCTGCATCTGGTCGTGCGGGAAGACCACCGCCAGGAAGAGCCCGTGCTCGCCCGGTTGCCCGCGCCGCCGCGCGTGCACGCGGGAGGCCGCGGCCGAGCGATGGTGCCCGTCGGCGACGTAGAGCACGGGGACGCCGGCGAAGAGCGCCTCGATCCGCTCCCCCACGGCCGGGGGCACCACCCAGAGCCGGTGCTCGACGGCGTCCTGCGTCCGCAGGTCCACGTCCGGCGCGCCGCGGGTGACCTCGGCCACCGCGGCGTCGATCTCCGGGACCGCCCGGTAGGTGAGGAAGACCGGCTCGTCGTGCGCGCCGAGGGTGTCGATGTGGCGGACCCGGTCCTCCTCCTTGTCGGCCCGGGTCTTCTCGTGCTTGCGGATGACGTCGCGGTCGTACTCCTCCGCCGAGACGCAGGCCACGAGCCCCATCTGCCGGTGCCTTCCCATCCGCTGCGCGTAGACGTAGAGCCGCGGCTCCGGGTCCTGGACCAAGACGCCGCGCTTCCTGAGCTCCGCCAGGTTGTCGGCGCCCTGGGCGTAGACCGCGTCGGCGTGCTCGTCCGTGTCCAGGGGCAGGTCGATCTCCGGCCGCGAGACGCGCAGGAAGCTGTCCGGGTTCCCGGCCGCGAGCTGGCGCGCCTCGGCGGTGGAGACGACGTCGTAGGGAGGCGAGGCGACCCGTCCGGCGATCGAGGCGGGGGGGCGCAGCGCGCGGAAGGGTCGAACGGTCGCCATGGGCCTGGATCTAGCCCCAGAGCTTGTCGTCGCGCCTCGGCAGCACGCGGCCGCAGACGGCGCAGATCTTCACCTGCCCGCCGGTGGCGGCCAGCCGGCCGTCCGGGTAGGTGTGCTCGCAGCCCTGGAGGATCTTCGCCTCCTCCTCGCGGAGGCGGGCCAGCTCCGACTCGCTGCGCGCGATCTCCGCGCGCAGTGCCTCTCGCCGGGCTATCCGTTCCGTCTGCGTCACGCTCGGCTCCTGGTCCGTACTGGAGCGAACAGTCTAGCCGCACCGGCGCCCGCCTGTCTGCCCGGGTGTGCAACACGCTCACAGCGGCCTGGCCGACCGCCGGGCGCAAGCGTTGCGGGTGCGAGGAAGGTGGAGGGCCCACCGGGGCGGTCGGGGCCCTTGAATTCCGGCGGAATACGCCCGCCGGCCCGGGGAGGGCACGGCCGTTGCTTCGGGAGGGGGAGACGGGCCCAGCCGGGCGGGGTCCGCGGCAAGTGAGCCGCCCCCTGCGGCAAAAAAAGCGGGACCGGCGAAGGTAGAATGGACGCCGGCTCCCCTCTCAACGCCCAGAGGTCCCCACATGCACGCGAACCGCTTCGCCCTGGCCGCCGCCGCGATCACGGGCATCTTCGCCCTGGCGGCGTGCGACACGGCCCGAACGATCGAGAACGACGGTGGCGGCGGGGGTGCCTGCGCCGCCTGCCACGGGTTCCCGCCGCCTCCCCCCGCCTCGGCCTCGACGCACCCGCAGATCGCGCAGTGCGTGCTGTGCCACTCCGCGACCGTGGACGCCAACAACGACCTCGTCCCGGGCGGCCCCCACAACAACGGCACGACGGACGTCACCGGCCACCCCGCCGGCTTCTCGACCCCGTCGGTGCACGGGCCCGCCGCCATCGCGAACGTCGCCCTCTGCCAGGCCTGCCACGGCAGCGACTTCGGCGGCGGCTATGCCTCCTCCTGCAACGCCTGCCACGCGGCGGCCGGTTGGAGCGCGACTGCCCTCACCGCGAACTGCTCCTTCTGCCACGGAACGAAGGACGCGGTCGCGAAGGCCGGATACGTGTTCGGGGATCACCCCGCCTGGGCGGCGCCACCCGAAGCGGTGGACGGCGACCCGTCGAATCCGGCCGTCGGCGCGCACCAGTCGCACCTCCTCGGCGAGAGCTACTCGACCGGCTTCGCCTGCGCGCAGTGCCACGCGGTCCCGACCGACCTCGGCCACGTCGCCGACGGCGCCACCGGGGCCGACTTCACCTGGGGACCGCTCGCCTCCCAGGGCGCCACGCCGGCCTTCGACGGCGTCGCGCTCACCTGCACCAACTACTGCCACGGCGCGACGCTCGTCGGCGGGGCGGGAACGTCCCCGGCCTGGACGTCCACCAGCGTCGCCTGCGCCGGCTGCCACGGCATCCCGCCGGACAGCGGGCAGCACCTCTTCCACGTCAACGACCGCGCCGTGGCCTGCGCGACCTGCCACAAGAACTACTCGGCCAGCACCGTGAACCCGCCCACCCACGTGGACGGCACGAGGAACGTGGTCCTCCAGGACGGGACGACCATCACCGGCTGGGCCTGCGCCACCTGCCACGCCGCCCTGGGCGTCACGGTCCACGCGGTGGGCTACTCGGACCCGACCGTGCACGGGCCGGACGCCATCGCCGGCATCGCCACCTGCCAGAGCTGTCACGGCGCGGACTTCGGCGGCGGCCTCGGACCCTCCTGCAACGCCTGCCACGAGACCGCGGGTTGGAACGCCGCCGCCCTCACCACGAACTGCACCTTCTGCCACGGCACGAAGACCAGGTCGGGCTACGACTTCGCGACCGCTCCGAAGTACCTGGCCGCTCCGCCCGAGGGCGTGGCCGGCGCCACCGTCGAGACCGACCCGCACGTGGGCGCGCACCAGGCGCACCTCACCGGCGGGACGTATTCGACGCCGATCGCCTGCGCGCAGTGCCATGCCGAGCCGGCGGACCTCTCGCACGTGAACGGCACGGTCGCCTTCGCCTGGGGCAGCCTGGCCACCACGGACGGCGCCACCCCGACCTTCAACGCCACCGGGCAGACCTGCACGAACTACTGCCACGGCTCGACGCTCGACGGCGGCCTCGCCCAGACTCCCTCCTTCACCGCCACCGACCTCGGGGCGACGGCCCTGGAGCGGTGCTCGGCCTGTCACGGGAGCGCTCCGAGCGGGAGCCTCGTGGGGCCCAACACCGGGCGGCACGATCGCCACGTGGTCGCAGAAGGCTACCGCTGCTATCTCTGCCACAACACGGTGGCGGCCAACGTCGCGAACACGGCGCCCGCCCTCCAGGCGGACCACTCGCTCCACCTGAACGGGCTCAAGAACGTGAGCTCCACGGTCTTCACCTGGGATCCGGCCGCGAACGGCGGGCGCGGCGAGTGCAGCGCCGCCTGCCACGGCGCGCGCGGCTGGTACTGAGACGAGCTTCGTCCCCGGAACGCCCCGCGTGCCGCCGCGCGCGGGGCGTTCCCCTTCCTGCCGCTTGCCCGCGGCGGGGCGGTCGGGTCGGATGACCGAACCCCGGAGGGCCGGGCCGGCTCTCACGGCTCGGATCCGCCCGACGCCCCATGCGCCTCTCCCGCTCCGCCCTGCTCGCCCCCGTCCCCGGCCGGACCGAGACGCTGCTCGTGCAGCCGCTCTCCGGGCAGGTGGCGCTCCTGGGCGAGGCCGAGGCGCGGGCGCTCCGGGGTCTCGCCGCCGGCGCCGCGCTTCCCTCCACCCTGGACGAGTCCGCGCTCCGACAGGCTCGCTTCCTGGTCGACTCGGACGACGAGGACCGGGCGCTCCACGCCGAGGCCTGGGCCGGCTGGCTCGAGGAGGTCGAGAGGACGCCCACCCAGCTCGTCCTCGTCCCCACCTTCGGCTGCAACCTCCGCTGCGCTTACTGCTACCAGGAGGTCTTCGACCCGGCCGCACGCGGCCTCGTCGCGCCCGAGGTGCTGGACGCCTTCTTCGCCTACGTGGAGGCGCGGCACGCCTCCGACTCGCCGCGCCCGTACCTCACGCTCTTCGGGGGCGAGCCGCTGGTGGACACGCCCGCCCACCGCGACCGCCTGCGGCGGGTGCTGGACGGCGCCCGCGCGGCGCGGCTCACGGTCGCGGCGGTGACGAACGGCTACGACCTCGAGGCCTTCGCCGACGAGCTGCACGCAGGCCCGGTGAAGGAGGTCCAGGTCACCCTCGACGGGCCGCGGGAGGTGCACGACGCCCGCCGCCCCCACGGCACCGGGCGCGGCACCTTCGACCGGGCGGTGCGGGGCGTCGAGGCCCTCGTCGCCCGGGAGATCCCGGTCAACCTGCGGGTGGTGGTGGACGGCGACAACCTCCGGCACCTGCCGGCGCTGGCCCGCCTCGCGCTCGAGCGGGGATGGCTCGACCTGCCCGAATCCCGCTTCAAGACGCAGATCGGGCGGAACTACGAGCTGTTCGGTTGCGCGAGCGGGCAGCGGCGCGACGCGCTCCTCGACCGGGTGGAGCTGTGGGCCCGCTACGCGGAGCTGGCCGAGGCCCACCCGGAGCTGCGCCGCTTCCACCTCCCGCGCTTCCACGGCATCCGCCACCTGGCCGAGACGGGCGAGCTTCCGGTCGCGAACTTCGACGCCTGCCCGGCCGGCAAGAAGGAGTGGGCCTTCGCCCCGGACGGCGGGCTGTACGGCTGCACCGCCACGGTGGGGAACCCGCGCTACCGGCTCGGGAGCTTCTGGCCGGAGATCCGCATCGACGAGGCGGCGCTCGAGCCGTGGCGGACCCGGAGCGTAGCCACCATCGAGAGGTGCGCCACCTGCGAGGCGGCGGCGGTGTGCGGCGGCGGCTGCGGCGCGCTGGCCGACGCGCAGGGGCTCGGCATCCACGGCCCCGACTGCCGCCCGGTGAAGGAGCTGTTCGGGATCGGGGCGCGGTTCTACCGGCTGGCCGAGACCGCCTGACCTGCGGCCGCACGCGGACGCCGGGAGACGGCGAGCCGAAGCAAAGAGCCCCGCGTG
>DATIUR010000202.1:0-5265 GCA_035466675.1 Anaeromyxobacteraceae bacterium
CCGAGGATGAGCTTCTCCTCGATCGCGAAGGGCTTCTCGTCCACGAAGTCCTTCTTCACCTCGAGGTAGAGCACCGGGTCGACGAACCACGTCCCGGGCGCGGCGAGCGCGTACCGCGTCTCGAGCTTCACGGCCTCGAACTCGACGTCCGAGCCCTCGATCTGGCGGGCGATGCCGTAGACCGCGACGTCCCAGCGGTCCGTGAGCCCGGTCTCGATCTCGAGCTGGTGCCTCCAGAGGCTCGGGGCGCCGGCGGCCTCGCTGGGCGGCTCGTGGTAGGTGGTCCACAGCTCGACGTCGAGCGCGCCCTTCGGGGCGGTCACGGCGTTGTAGGTCTCGCCGTAGTAGCGGCGGTCCGCGCGGGCGGCGGCGGGGGCGGCGAGCACGGCGGCGGCGGCGAGCATCACGAGGCTGCGAGTCATTCTCGTCTTTGGCCCGCGGGGGGCTCTCTCCCTGTGCGGGTCGGCTGCGGGGACTACGTCGTCGGGGCGCGCGCCTCGACCGGCTTCACGAAGATCTCGCTCGCGATCTCGGGATCGAGCGCGATCGTGGTCTCGCCCACCTCGATGACGTACGAGGGCGAGCGCTGGTGGAGACGGATCTCGCTTCCCGGGATGACCCCGAGCGCGGCGAGCCGGTCCATCCGATCGTGGAACTTCGGCGCGATGAAGACGATGCGTCCGGTGGCGCCGAGCTCGAAGGTGGGGAGCCCCGTCACGAGGGGCTTCAGGGTGCGCTGGAAGGTCCCGCAGCAGGAGCCGGGGGGAATGGCCTTGCCGTGCGGGCAGGTGGGCGGGTGGCCGAGCAGGGTGCAGACCGACTCGGTCGCCTCCGGGGACAGGATGTGCTCGAGCTCGCAGGCCTGGCTCTCCATCGCGCTCTCCCCCAGCGCCAGGAGGTCGCGGAAGAGCCGCTCGGTCAGGCGGTGCCGCCGGACCACGTCGCGCGCGCGCCGCTCGCCCTCGTCGGTCAGGAGCACGTGGCCTCCGTCCATCCGGACGAGACCCTCCGCCTCGAGCGCGCTCAGGTCCTCGGGCCGCGGGTCCGGAGCGTGCTCGGGGACGGTGTGGGCGAGGACGGAGTCCGCCTCGTCGCGGCCCGACTCTCGCTCGGTGTAGACCGCCTCGAGGATCTCCTCCATGCGACGGGCCTGCATCGTGGTCACGCGTGTCCCCTTCTCCTGTCGTGGATCCGATCGACGAGGCGGCGGAGCCCTCCGGCCAGGCCCGTCTCCTGCGGGAAGCTGTAGCTGCACGACGGGCAGCAGACGACGCGGCAGCCGCGCGCCAGGGGGCAGCTCGGCCTGCACCCCTGCCCCTCCGCGTCGAAGGTGGTCCCGCACAGCGGGCAGGTCTCCTTCCTGGCGACGATCGCGGGCACCCGGCCTCCTAGTAGAACCACCCCATGAGCTTGTTGACGCCGGCTCCCACCAGGAGCGCGAACGGGACGATGAAGGCCATGATGGCGACGCCGGTCCGCCACCCCCGCTCCTTCAGGATCATGAAGAAGTTCGCGATGCAGGGGATGAACAGCGTGATGGTCACGAGGGCCACCGTCACCTGGATCTGCATCGCCCGCGTGAGCGTCCCCGCCTCCATGAACGGCTGGTAGACGAGGAAGAGCCCCGCGGCGGCGTAGTCGCGGCGCAGGAACCCGAGGATGAAGGCCCCGGCCGCCTCCTTGGGAAGGTCGAGCAGCCCGACCACCACCGGCGCGGCGGCCTGCTCGAGGACGGCCAGCCCCCCGAACCGATCGAGCAGCCAGAGGATGAACGTGCCGAGGACGAAGAGCGGGAGCGCCTCGCGCAGGTACCACTCGATCCGGGCCAGCGTCTTCACCGCGATGTTCCCGGCCTGCGGCACACGCAGGGGCGGCAGCTCCAGCACGAAGTCCGAGCCCCGGCCCGGCAGGACCTTCGCCGAGAGCCAGCCGACCAGGAAGATCACCGCCAGGACGGTGCCCCCGAGCCACAGGCTGGCGGCGAACGGAAGGCGCGCGGTCATGGCCAGGATCACGGCGAGCTGCGCGCTGCAGGGCACGCCCAGGGCGAGCAGGAGCGTCACGATCACGCGCTCCTTGCGCGTCTCCATGATCCGCGCGGTCATGGTCGCCATCGTGTCGCAGCCCAGGCCGAGCACCATGGGCAGGACCGCCTTGCCGTTCAGCCCCATCCGCTTGAAGACCTTGTTCAGCATCACCGCCAGCCGCGGCAGGTACCCCGAGTCCTCGAGCACGCTGAAGGCCACGAAGAAGGTCGCCACGATGGGCAGCACGATGGCGATGCCGTAGGAAAGGCCCATCGAGACGAGCCCGTAGCGCCCGACGAGGAGCCCGCCGTGCTGGAGGTAGGGCACGCCCGGCGAGCCCACCAGGAAGGCCTCCACCGCGCCGTCCGGCGCGATCCAGCGGATGGCCGCCTCGAACCACGGGATGAGGTGCCGCTCGAACAGCGTGCTCTCGACGAAGTCCACGGCGGTCCCCGCGCCGAAGACGCCCACGAACTGGTAGGCGATCCACAGGACCAGGGCGAGGATGGGGATTCCCCACCACGGGTGCGTGGACCAGGCCCCGAGCTTGCGCGCCAGGGTGCTGACCGCCGTGTGGCGGCCGCGGCGGACGACCGCGTCGTGCAGGCGATCGACCTCGGCGAGGCGCTGCCGGGCCACCACGAAGCGAAGCGACTCCGGGTATCCGGCGGCGAGGTCGCGCCGCACGGCGTCGATCCGCGCCAGCTCGTCCGGCGAGAGCCGGCCGCCCAGGTGCTCCCGGAGGGAATCGTCGCCCACCAGCGCCATCAGGGCGAGCGCCCGGGACCCCACACCGCTTCGCGGCATCAGGGGCTCGATCTTGGCGAGCGCCTGCTCGATGGCGGCGTCGTAGCGGGGGCGAAAGGCGGAGGTGCGGGCGTCCTTCACGCGGGCCTGCAGCGCGCCCAGGCCCTTCCGCTGCACCGCCACGGTCTGGACCACGTCGACGCCCAGCGCCTGGGCGAGCCGGCTCGCGTCGATCTCGATGCCGCGGCTGGCCGCCTCGTCCGCCATGTTGAGCGCCAGCAGGAACGGGATCCCCGCCTCCGCGAGCTGGGCGGTGAGCAGCAGGCCCCGCCGGAGGTTCTTCGCGTCGCACACCTGGATGACGGCGTACTCCCGCTCGTGGAGCAGGATGTCCCGGGTCACCTGCTCGTCCTCGGACATCGGGAGCAGGTTGTTCGTGCCCGGGGTGTCGAGGACATGCCAGGGGCGCCCGTCCAGCGTGGCGGTGCCGCGGGTCACCTCCACCGTGGTCCCCGGGTAGTTGGACACGGTGACGTACTTGCCGGTGAGCGCTCCGAAGAGGACGCTCTTCCCCACGTTCGGGTTCCCCACCAGGATGATCGACCGCGCCGCGGTCACCACCTGCTTGCGCTCGAGGTCGGCCTCGGCCCGGGCGGCGGCGTGCGGCGTCACGGCTTCGCCTCGTCCCGGGTGTGCTCTCCCCGGCGGCAGCGGACACACTTCCCGTACAGCTCCAGCTTGTGGCTCTCCACCTCGAAGCCGTGGCGTCGCGCCACAAGCGTCTGGAGCGCCTCGATCTGCTCGTCGGCGAACTCCTGGATCTGGCCGCAGCCGGTGCAGATGAGGTGGTCGTGGTGCTCCCGCCCGGCCGCCGCCTCGTACCTCGTCTGGCCGTCGCCGAACTGGCGCGCCGAGGCGGCCCCGCTCTCCACCAGGAGCTTCACGGTCCGGTACACGGTCGCCAGGCTCACCCGCGGGTCCCGCCGCCGCGCCCGGAGGACGAGCTCCTCGACGGAGACGTGCCCGCTCATGGTGAAGAACGTCTCCGCCACCACCTCGCGCTGGCGCGACCGCTTGAGCCCCTGCGACTCCATGTAGGCGGCCAGTGCGGACGCCGGCGCGCCGCCCCGGCTCCGCCCCCGTCCCCGCTCTCGCTCGACGTGGGTCATAGTGATAACGATTCTCAGTATCAGACTTCCCCGCGGCGGGCAAGCCCGTCCCGCGGGCGCGCGCAGCCCGCGCCTGCGCCCGGCGGAAACGCCCGGCGATCAGTGCGCTTCGCCGGGCGGGATCCCCCGCTCCCGCCAGTAGGCCCGCCACCGCGGCACGGCGTCCGCCCCTTCCCCGCCGGCGTCGACGCCGGCGAGCGCCACGAGCGAGGCGTGCGCCTGGCGGCGAACCTCGGCCGAGCGATCCTCGAGGAGCTCGATCAGGCGGGGGACGTGCCGGAGCCCCTCGCCGCGACCCCGGTGGCGGGCGAGCTCGGCCGCCATGGCCCGCATCTCGGGGTCGATCGAGACGAGCGGGCGGCCCAGCTCCACCGGCACCGCCGGCCCCGTCTCGCGGCGGCGCTCGAGCGAGGAGCCGATCACCAGCGCCACCACCGCCAGGACGAGGCCGACCTGGACGAACGCCTTGCCCGCCGGGTAGCGGCCCGCCCGAACCAGGAGGTAGCGGTAGACGGCGAAGCCGACCGCGAAGATCCCCAGCAGGCCCGCCGCCACGGCCCCCGCCGCGCGCGCGACGCCCCGCCCCGGATCGACCTTGGGCTCGAAGAGCAGCGTCCACGCCGCCGCCGCCAGGAGCAGGGCGAACAGCACCCAGCGCAGCGCCCTCGCCGGTGCGGGCCCCGGACCCGCCCCGCCCTGCCGCGTCCCGTTCGCCATGCGGCTCTTTAACCACGGCCGCCGCGCCCCCGGCAACGGACCTCGCGGCGGGCTTGACTGGGCTCGCCGCGCGTCGCAGGGTGCGCTCCCGATGCCCAGGCTCGACGAGGAGACGGTGGAGCGCGCCCGGCGCTGGTGCGCCGAGGCCGGCAGGCACGTGGACGCCGCCGATGTCCAGGCCGCGCTCGGCGGGCTCTCCTGGGACGAGCTGCTCGCCGTGAAGGCGGTCCTGGCCGACCCGCCGCCCGCCCGACCCCTGGGCCCCTTCGCCCTGGTGGACGTCGCCCGGGGAACCCCGCCCGACCTGGCGGCGGACCGGGAGCGCGCGGGGCGCTACCGCCCGGAGCCGGCACCGCCGGCCGCCGCCGCGCCCGACGCCCGGGCGAGGAAGCCCCCGCCCCGGACCGGGCGACGGCCGTCCGGCCCCTCCTTCGTCGTGCGCCGCGCGCGGGACCGCGCCCCCCCTCCTCCGCCGGAGCCACCGCCCCTCCCGAGCCTCGAGACCCTGCGCGCTCCGGGCGGACGCGCCGTCCTCGAGCGCCTGATCCGCCGGCACGGTGCCCGGCGGGCCGGGCTGGCGGCGGCCCTCGCCCAGCGGTGGCGGC
>DATIUR010000203.1:0-2610 GCA_035466675.1 Anaeromyxobacteraceae bacterium
AGCGCAGCGCGGAGAGCGCAGCCGACCCGTTCCGAACACCGGGTCGAGCGCGTTTGTGCTCGGGCCGCGGACATCGAGGCCAGGCGGAAGGAGTTCGTCGACGCGGTCACCAAGGGACGGAAGTGTGCGCCCGAGGACTTCTGACTTGCACGGAGGTGGGCCACCCCTCGGGCCTGCGCGTGGCCTCCGCCGCTGGTCTTCGACAATGAATCGCCGTGATCACTGCAAGAGATAGCGCCTTCGTGACAATGCTGGTTGCGTCTCTGTGCGGCTGCATGTCCGCAAGAGCGGGCGGTGCCTCCCACACTGCAAACGAGGCGCTGATACTGCACCTATCGCGTGTTCAAGAAGAAGGACGACGGGCTCGATTGACCCTATGGATAGTGAACTGCGGATCGAGTCAGGAGTCCTTCGTCGAGCCGGTGGAAGTGGCCACTCGCTCGTACGAGTGGCTAGACCCGGACGGCGAGCTGAGATACGGCGTCATCTGCAGCGGGGTCCTACATCCCTCCAGTCTCACCATCCAGTTGTCGCCGGGCGACCGCTGGCAGGTTCCGTGCGTTGGCGCCGCGGAGTCGCTGGAGGTAGCCAGCACGTGGACAGCGAGGGCGCAGGTCGATCTGGACACGGGACGAGGGAAGGTGCGACTCACCGCGATTCTGGGGCCGGGCGAGAACGAAGCGGGAGACTGCAGGAGACACTCCAGGTAACCATTGGGGTGACCCCCCAACTCCGCGCCGCTTCCGCTTCAGCCGAGTCGTGACGCAGAGCAGACTCGAGCGGCGTGAGTGAAGTCGTCGAGTCCGGAGTGCGGCCGGATCTGGTGGTGGTCGGCCCGCCTCGCCTCGACCGTCGACCTCGCGTCGGCGACCCCCACGTGCACCCCCCCGCCGCCCCTCCGCGCCGTCGGCCGGATCGGGTATAACCCTCGCCCTCCCCCAGAGGACGAGCGCGCCCCTTGCCCTCCGCCACCCGCATCGAGATCGGCATCCGTCCCGGCTTCGCCGACAGCCGCGGCGCCTCGGTGGCCCGCAAGATCCGCGAGCACCTCGGCATCCAGGTCGGCTCCGTCCGGACGCGCGACGTCTACCTGGTCGAGCCGGCCCTGCCCGAGGCCGACGCCCGCCGCGTGGCCGAGGAGTTCGCCGGGCCGGTGGTCCGCCGGGGCGCGGTCGGCCGGCTCGAGGACGGCCCCTTCGACGTGGTCGTCTCGGTCGGCTACAGGCCGGGGGTCACCGACCCGGTGGGGAAGAGCGCCCGGGTGGCCATCGAGGACCTGCTCGGCCGGCCCCTGGGCGAGCACGCCGCGGTCTACACCTCGCGCCTGTACCTGCTCGGCGGCGCCTCCCGCGCCGAGGCCGAGCGGATCGCCAGGGGGCTCCTCGCCAACGAGGTGATCGAGCGGATCTCCGTCCAGACCCGCGCCGAGTGGGAGGCCTCGCCGCCCGACCTGTCCGTGCCGCGCGTGGCCGAGCACCCGCCCCACCCGGTCGAGACCCTCCGGCTGGAGGGGCTCGACGACGCGGCGCTGCTCAGGCTCTCGAAGGAGCGGCTCCTGGCGCTGACCGTCGAGGAGATGCGGGCCGTCCGCGACTTCGCCCGCCGCGCCGCCGCCGACCCGCGCCGCGCCGCCGCCGGCCTGGGCCCCGACCCGACCGACGTCGAGCTGGAGTGCCTGGCCCAGACCTGGTCCGAGCACTGCAAGCACAAGATCATGAACGCGACCATCTCCTACCGCGCGCCGGGCGAGCCGCCGGAGGAGATCGCCTCGCTGTTCGGCACCTTCATCAAGGGGACCACCGAGGCGGTGGACCGCGCCATCCGCGCCCGCGAGGGGAAGAGCTGGCTCGTCTCGGTCTTCCACGACAACGCCGGCGTCATCGCGGCCACCGAGCGCTGGCACCTCGTCTACAAGGTCGAGACGCACAACAGCCCTTCCGCCCTCGACCCGTACGGCGGCGCCATCACCGGGATCGTGGGCGTGAACCGCGACCCGTTCGGCACCGGCCTCGGGGCGGACCTGCTCGCGAACGTCTGGGGCTACTGCTTCGGCCCGCCCGACTTCGCGGGCGAGCTGCCGCCCGGCCTCCTCCACCCGCGCCGGATCCGGGAGGGCGTGCACCACGGCGTCATCGACGGCGGGAACCAGTCCGGCATCCCCTACGGGCGCGGCTGGGAGATCTTCGACGCGCGCTTCCTGGGCAAGCCCCTGGTCTTCTGCGGCACGGTCGGGCGCATGCCGGTCGCGGTGGCCGGCCACCCGGCCCACGAGAAGCGCGCCCGCCCGGGCGACCGGATCGTGATGGTGGGCGGCCGCATCGGGAAGGACGGCATCCACGGCGCCACCTTCTCCTCGGCGGAGCTGACCGAGGAGAGCCCGGTGCAGGCGGTCCAGATCGGCGACCCCATCACCCAGAAGATGATGTTCGACTTCCTGATCGAGGCGCGGGAGAAGGGCCTCTACTCCGCCATCACCGACAACGGCGCCGGCGGCCTCTCCTCCTCCGTGGGCGAGATGGCGAAGCAGCCCGGCGGCGCCCGGCTCGACCTCGCCCGCGCGCCGCTCAAGTACCAGGGGCTCGCGCCCTGGGAGATCCTGGTCTCCGAGGC
>DATIUR010000204.1:0-2572 GCA_035466675.1 Anaeromyxobacteraceae bacterium
ATCGGGTCGTGACGGGCGCGTTCGGGGACCGGCTGCGCGGCCGGCGATCCGGCCCGAGGCGGCCCAGTCCCGCCCAGTGGCCACGCGACCACGGAGCGCGGTGTCCAAGCGGCCACAAGGTGAGCACGTCCCGCGCCCCCCGCTAGCACCGCACCCTCTGCGTCTGGCGGCCGCGGTACTCCGTCGTTCGGGTGAACTGTTGGCGGACGGTCTCGGCTGGCCCGGGCGTGCCGTTCGCCGGTGCCGATGCGGCCGCTGAACGCCGGTCCTAGCCTAAAGAATCAGCGGTTACACTAACTTGCCGCACCGCGTCGCGACCGGCTCAAGGGGCGCAGGCGCATGGTCCCGCGTGGGCAGTCCCGGAGGCTTCGCTTGATAGGCGATCCGCCCGTGCACTATAAAGGCCCGTGAATCTTCGAGGATCCGGTCGAGTCGGCCCTGCGGCCGGACCCCAGGCCAGGGAGGGTTCGTGCAAGAGGGCGTGATCCCCGTCGTGGTGATGGGGCTGGGCGACATCGGCCGGGCCATCGCCCGCGCGGCGCTCGCGAGCCCCGACCTCGAGGTGGTGGCCGCCGTCGATCCCGCCCACGCGGGCCGTTCCCTGGAGGAGCTGATCGGCGCCCCCTGCCCGGGCGTCGCGGTGACGGCCGATCTCTCCCGGCCCGCCGCCAGGGGCGGCGTCGTCCTGCACGCCACCGGATCCCGCTTCGACGAGGTGGCGACCGAGGTGGAGGAGGCGGTGCACCTCGGCCTCTCCGTGGTCTCCACCTGCGAGGAGCTCGCCTACCCGTGGCTCGCGAACGAGCCGCGGTCGGACGCGCTCGACCAGCTCGCCTCCGGGCGCGGGGTGGTGGTGCTCGGCACCGGCGTGAACCCGGGCTTCGTGCTCGACCGGCTGCCGGCCTTCCTCTCGCAGGTGACCGGCCCGGTGCGGCGCGTCCGCGCCGCGCGCGTGGTGGACGTGGCCCGGCGCCGGCCGGCGCTGGCGCGGAAGGCCGGGGTCGGGCTCACCGAGGAGGCCTTCGCGGAGCTGGCGGAGAAGGGCGAGATCGGCCACGTGGGGCTGTCGGAGTCGGCCGTGCTGGTGGCGCTCGGGTGCCGGATCGAGTTCGACGACGTGGCCGACGAGGAGATCGAGGCGGTGATCGCGGAGGAGGACGTCGAGGGCGGGCCGCAGCGGGGGCAGGTGGCGGGGCTGCGGCAGGTGGCGCGGCTCTTCGCGGAGGGGCGCGAGGTGGTCGTGCTCGAGCTCGACCTGCACGCCGGCGCCGATCCGCGCGACGAGGTGGAGATCGACGCCGATCCGCCGCTGCGCGTCCTCGTCCCCGGGGGCGTCCCGGGGGATCTCGCCACCGCCAACGCGGTGGTCCACGCGGCGCGGGTGGTGGGGTCGCTCGCGCCGGGGCTGGCCACGGTGCTGGACCTGCCCTCGGGGCGGTGACGGAGGAGCCATGCTCGACAGGAGCCTCATCGGCCGGGAGAGCGAGCCCGTCCTCCACGAGGTGGAGAAGGGCACCATCCGCCGCCTGGCCGAGGCCCTCGGCGACCCGAACCCGCTCTACCAGGACGAGCAGGCCGCCCGGGCGGCCGGGCTGACGGGGCTGCTCGCGCCGCCCACCTACCCGGCGGTGCTCACCCAGAACGAGCGGTTCCGCCACTCGCTCGACCTCGGCACCCGCTCGGTCCTGCACGGCGAGCAGCAGTTCGAGTACCTGCGCCCCATCGTGGCCGGCGACCGGATCGTGGTGAAGACGCGGGTGGCGGACGTGCTGGAGCGGCCGGGGGCGAGCGGACCGATGGACGTCCTCGTCCTGGAGGACGAGGGCCGGGACGAGAAGGGCGAGACGGTCTTCCGGGCGCGCGCCACGTTCATCCTCCGCAGGGCATAGGGGCCCCCATGACGGTGACGGCACGCCAGCTCTACTTCGAGGGGGTCAAGGTCGGGGACGAGCTGCCCCCGCTCGTGAAGCCGCCCGTCGACCGGCTGCAGATCGCGAGGTACGTCGGGGCCGCGCAGGACTGGAACCCGCTCTACATCGACGAGCCCCACGCCCGGAACGCGGGCTTCCCGAGCGCGCTGGCGCCCGGGATGATCGCCATGGGCTTCCTGGCCGAGCTGGTGGTGGAGTGGGTCCGCGGCGCGCGCCTGAGGAAGTTCCAGGCGCGCTTCGTCAAGATCGTCTGGCCGGGCGACGTCCTCACTGCCCGCGGCCGCGTGGTGGATCGCCGCTTCGAGCCGGGTGGGAAGTACGCCATCGACGTCGAGGTCTGGGCGGAGAACCAGCGGGGCGAGCTGGTGGTCCGCGGCACCGCCGCCTTCCAGCTCTACTACAGCGCCGAGGACGAGTCCCGGCAGCGCGCCGGCCAGGGGCCGCTCGTGGTCACGCCGGAGGAGGAGGAGGCGAGGCTCGCCAAGCTTTCGCGGGGGCAGCCCCCGCGGCCCCTGCCGCCTCCCTCGCGCCCGATGGCGCCGCCGAGGCCGATCCCGGTGGCGGCCGCCCCCCCGCGGCTGCCCGGGCCGCCGCCTCCCGCTCCGCCACGGCCGCCGCCCGCTCCCGCCGCGGCGCCGGCC
>DATIUR010000205.1:0-4749 GCA_035466675.1 Anaeromyxobacteraceae bacterium
AAGGCGCGGGGCCGGCCCGGCTCCGCGCCGGTCCGGCCCCTCGCTGCGCTTTCGCGTGCTCTCGTCCGCCTGGAGGCTAGAGGCCGCCCACGCGGTAGCCGCGCCACGTCCCGCCAGGACCGTCCACGATCCAGACGTATCCGTTGGCGTAGCTCAGGCTGACGTGCGACGCCGTCGTCGTGCCCGCCCCCTCGAGCTGCACCGAGCGGAGACGGGCGCCCAGGCGATCCCAGATGGAGAGGGTGCCGTTCGCGTAGGTGAGGACCTTGTCCCCGGCCACGGCCAGCCGCCCGTTCTGGGGCGCGACGTTCTCGCCGGCGAGCGTCCCGAACCCGACCAGCGGGAACTTCGTCTTGAGCGTGCCCCCGAGCGTGTTGGACACGTACACGTAGCCCCCG
Source organism: Anaeromyxobacteraceae bacterium (assembly GCA_035466675.1). Classification (GTDB taxonomy): domain Bacteria; phylum Myxococcota; class Myxococcia; order Myxococcales; family Anaeromyxobacteraceae; genus Anaeromyxobacter. The sequence continues at coordinate 399 of DATIUR010000205.1, forward strand.
TACAGGGTGAGCAGCTCCGTCCCGTCGGCGGACATGGCGATCGAGCCGTCGGTGTAGAGGGGCGCGCCGATCTGGACGAGGGACTGGAAGACCCCGGGGGACATCATCCGCATCACGTAGGAGCTGGCCCGGTAGCGGGCGTAGACGGTGCCGCCGTTCCCGCCCGCGGTGAAGACGGCCCGCCAGTTGTAGCCGGTGGTGTACGTGCCAGTCGTGCCGAGGGCCGGATCGTACGAGGCCAAGTTGACGACGCTGCCGGTGGCGGTGGCGTCACCCGACGCCGACCAGTAGCCTGGCGACGCTCCGCCCTGGAAGGTCAGGGACGGGTAGGCCCTCCCCAGAGAGTCCGTGAAGGCGACGGCGGCCGCGTAGGAGGTCGCGGTCGGGTCGGCCGCGCAGACGCCCTCCAGGCACACCGGCTCGAACGTGGTGCAGACGTTGCCGCAGGCGCCGCAGTTGGTGGCGTCGGCGGCGAGGTCCACGCAGGTGGTCCCGCAGTTCGAGAGAGGAGCGTTGCACACGCAGGCGCCGTCGGTGCAGGTCTTGTCGGAAGCGCAGACGTTCCCGCAGGCGCCGCAGTTCGAGGCGTTGTTCGGGGAGGTGCAGTACTGGTCCGGGCCCGTGCCGCAGTGCAGCTCGCCGGCCGCGCACGGGAGGACGCAGGCGCCGGCCGCGCACGACCAGCCCGTGGCGCAGGCGCTGCCGCAGGCGCCGCAGTTCTGCGCGTCCGTCTGGGTGTTCACGCACGTGGTCCCGCAAGCCTCGAGCGGGGCGTCGCAGATGGGGACGCAGGCCCCGTTCGAGCAGGAGAAGCCGTTGGCGCAGACGTTGCCGCAGGCGCCGCAGTTCGCGGCGCTCGTGAGGAGGTCCGCGCAGTACTCGCCCTGGCCGGCGTCGGGGCAGTAGCTCGTGGGCGCGAGGCAGATGAGCGTGCAGCCGCCCGCGGTGCAGGCGTAGCCCGGAGGGCAGGCGCGCCCGCAGGAGCCGCAGTTCTGGCCGTCGGTCTGGAGGTCGACGCAGACGCGAGCGTCCGGCGTGCCGCAGTTCGTGGGAAGGGCCGGATCGGGGCAGGCCGGCCGGCACACGCCGTTGTCGCAGAACTGGTCGCCGGCGCAGGTGACGCCGCAGCCGCCGCAGTTCGCCTCGCTCGTCGTCACGTCGGTGCAGTAGGCGGGGTCCGCGTCGCGGCAGGAGACGAGCCCGCTCGCGCACGGCATCGCGCAGGAGCCGCCCAGGCAGACCTCGCCGGCCGCGCAGGCATGGCCGCAGGCGCCGCAGTTCCCCTCGTCGGAGGAGAGATCGGCGCAGTACTGATCGGGGCCGGTGAGCCCGCAGCGGGCGAACGGCCGGCAGTGGGCGACGCCGAGTTCGTCCTTCGTGGCGTCCGGGGCGCCACCCCCGCAGGCTGCGGTCAGCAGCGCGAACGCGCCGAGCGCGATCGATGCACGCATGGTGGATCTCATGGGTCGTCCCTCCATTGGCCGGACACCGTCAGGAGACCGCCTTCCGGGGGAGAAGGAAAGTCACCCGAACGGGCTTGAAGGTGGCGGTCGCCGGTGCCCGCACAACGGCGACGAAGGGGGATGGCGGCGTCGCGCGCACACCGGCTCCGCCCCGGCGCACCCCGCGCAGGTTCGCCGCTCACTTCCCGTGAAGTCTCTCCGGAGCCTAAGCGGCCGGCCGGCCGCCTCAGGCAGTCGGCTCGACCAGCTCGATGCGCCGCCAGGCGCCGGATCGGAAGCGGAGGAGCAGCGCGAGCGCCAGCGCGGCGAGGTAGAGGACGAGCCAGCTCACCGCGGCGACGTCGCCTCCACCCAGCACGCGCACGGTGATCCAGCTGCCGGGCACGAAGAGGACCCAGGCCACGGCCAGGCGCGCCCAGAGCGTGAAGGCGGTGTCGCCGGCGGCCCGGAGCGACTCGGCCAGGGAGGCCACGGCCGCGTCGAAGAGCTGCCAGGCGGCGGAGAGCGCGAGCAGCCTCGTCCCCGCGGCGAGGAGGCCCTCCGCCGAGCCGGGATCCCGGGCGAAGGGCGCGAAGAGCAGCCGGGGGGCGACGAGGTAGACGAGCCCGACCAGGCCTTGCCAGGACCCGGCCGCGGCGAAGGTGAGGCGGACCACCCGCGGTACGCCGTCCCGGTCGCCGGCGCCGATCGACTGGCCCACCAGGATGGCGCCGGCGCTGGCCAGGCCGAAGGCGGGCATGAACGAGACGGAGTTGAGCTGGAAGACGGCCATCAGCGCGGCGAGGGTGGTCGTGCCCAGACCGCCCACCACCACGTTCACGAAGAAGACGAAGGCGAGGAACTCGAGGAACCAGTTGAGCCCCGAGGGGATCCCGAAGCGGAGCGTGCGCCCCATCTCCGCGGCGCGGAGCCTCCGAGCGTCGCCGGCGTGCGGCTCTCCACCATGCCGCCTAGCGCAGCTCCACCTCGAAGCCGAGCCGGCGCGCCGCCTCGAGCAGCTCGTCGGCGGGCTGCACCCGCAGCGGGACCGCGATGGTGGTCTCGGTCTCCTGGGGGATGACCGCGCGGACCGTGACGGCGCAGCCGCCCGGGTGCTTCCCGAGCAGGGTCCGGAGGCCCGTGGCGCGATCCGAGGTGAGCCGCTCGGCGTCGATGCGCAGGGCCACCTCGGAGGTCTTCTGGCTGCGGACGGCGGAGAGCGGCTCGACCTCGGTGGCCGTGATCTCGGCCCGCGGGCTGTCCGCGTCCCGGTCGTTGATGCGCACCTCGCCGTGGACGAGCACGGGCTCGTCGCCCTTGCAGGAGGCCTCCCAGTCCGCCCATCCCTTCTGGGCCGGCCGCCCGTTCAGCGCCGGGCGGGAGGCCCAGCAGACGACCTCCACCGTCCCGGTGAGGTCCTCGAGCGTGACGAAGCCGAACCGGGTGCCCTTCTCCTTGTTGGTGCGCTCGCGCACCGAGGCGGCCACCCCCACCACCGACACCTTGTCGCCATGCCGCTTCCTGGCCACCGCCGCGCAGGTGGTGGAGGCGTAGCGGCGCACCTCGCCCTCGTGGCCGCGGAGCGGGTGGCCGGTGATGTAGAAGCCGAGCGCCTCCTTCTCCAGGGCGAGCCGCACCCGCTCCGGCCACTCCTCCACCGCCACGTCGCCCGCCACGTCGCCGGGTCCGGGGTAGCGCGGATTCACCTCGGCGGCGGCCGGGAGCGCGCCGAAGAGGCTGGCCTGGCCGGAGGCCCGGTCGGCCTGGGCCGAGGCGCCCGCCGCGAAGGCGGCGTCGATCCCGAAGAAGAGCCGCCAGCGGGGGACGCCCTCGAAGTCGAAGGCGCCGCTCTTCACCAGCGCCTCCACCACCTTCTTGTTGATCTTGCGCGCGTCCACCCGCGAGCAGAAGTCGAAGAGGCTCCGGAACGCCCCCCCCTCGGCGCGGGCCTCCAGGATGGCCTGCACCGCCGCGTCGCCCACGCCCTTCACGGCGCCCAGGCCGAAGCGGATGCGGGCCTCCTTCCCGCCGGGGGCCTCGTCCGGCTGACCCTGCGCGCGGGGCGGAAAGGCCCGGAACGCCGCGTCCGACTCGTTCACGTCCGGGGGGAGGACCTCGATCCCGCTCCCGCGCGCCTCGGAGATGTGGGCCACCACCTTGTCGGTGTTCGACGCCTCGCTGGAGATGAGCGCGGCCATGAACTCGACGGGGTAGTGGGCCTTGAGCCAGGCGGTCTGGACGGTGAGCAGCCCGTAGGCCGCCGAGTGGCTCTTGTTGAAGCCGTAGGCGGCGAACTTCTCCATCAGGTCGAAGATGGCGTTGGCGGTCGTGTCGGCGACGCCGTTCGCCCGCGCGCCGGCCAGGAACCCGGCCCGCTCCTTCGCCATCTCCACCGCCTTCTTCTTGCCCATGGCGCGGCGGAGCAGGTCGGCCCGGCCCAGGCTGTAGCCGGCCAGCACCTGCGAGATCTGCATCACCTGCTCCTGGTAGACGATGACGCCGTGGGTGTCCGCCAGGATGGGCTCGAGGGAGGGGTGCGGGTAGACGACCTTCTCCTTGCCGTGCTTGCGGTCGATGTAGACGTCCACCATGGTCCGCCCGTCCTCCAGCTTCTGGTCGAGCGGGCCGGGCCGGTACAGGGCGCCGGCGGCGATGACGTCCTCGAACCGCGAGGGCTTCATCCGGGTCACCATCTCGGTGAAGCCGGAGGACTCCATCTGGAAGACGCCGGCCGTGTCGCCGCGGCCGATGAGCTCGTAGACGGCCGTATCGTCGAGCGGGATGTCCTTGGCGGCGAGGTCCCGCCGCTCCGGGTGGTTCGCCCGGACGAGTCGGAGCGCGTCGTCGATGACCGTGAGGGTCTTGAGGCCCAGGAAGTCGAACTTCACGAGCCCCGCCGCCTCCACCTC
>DATIUR010000206.1:0-6009 GCA_035466675.1 Anaeromyxobacteraceae bacterium
GGCCGGCCTCTCGGTCGACCACGCCGCCTCGGCCGCCCGCGGGCGCGGAGAGACGTACCGGCCCCTCGACGTCTTCGCCGACGTGCTCGGCCACGTGGAGAACTCCTACGTCGAGGAGGTCGCGCCCAGGGAGCTGGTGTACGGGGCCATCGAGGGCCTGGTGGGCCGGCTCGATCCCCACAGCACCTTCCTGCGCCCCGAGGCGTACCGGGCCATGAAGGAGGAGACGAGCGGCGAGTTCGACGGCCTCGGGATCGAGTTGACCGTCCAGGACGGCCGGATCACGGTGGTGGCGCCGCTGGCCGACTCGCCCGGCGAGCGAGCCGGCATCCGCCCCGGCGACCAGGTGGCGGCGATCGACGGCGAGCCGACCCGCGACATGACGCTCTCCGAGGCGGTCCGGCGCATGAAGGGGGCGCCCGGCACGCGCGTGGATCTCGAGATCCTGCGCGAGGGGTTCGCGTCGCCGCAGAAGCTCTCGCTGGTCCGCGACCGGATCCGGATGCAGAGCGTGGACTGGCGGGTGCTCGACGCGGAGCGCGGCTACGCCTACGTGCGGGTGAAGGCGTTCCAGGAGCGGACCGAGCGGAGCCTGCGCCGCGCCCTCGACGACGCCCGGGCCGCGGCGCGGGGGGAGCTGCGCGGGCTGGTGCTCGATCTCCGCAACAACCCGGGCGGCCTGCTCGAGCAGGCGGTCCGCGTCTCCGACGCGTTCCTGGCCTCGGGGGTGATCGTCACCACCGAGGGGCGGGGGAAGCGGAACGTCGAGGTGGAGCGCGCCCGCGAGAAGGACACCGAGCCCGCCTACCCGCTCATCGTCCTCGTCAACCGGGGGACGGCGAGCGCCAGCGAGATCGTGGCCGGCGCGCTGCAGGACCACGGCCGCGCGGTCATCCTGGGCACCCCCACGTTCGGGAAGGGCTCGGTGCAGACCATCATCGACCTCGAGGACGGGTCGGGGCTGAAGCTCACCGTGGCCCGGTACTACACCCCCCGACATCGGTCCATCCAGGAGGCGGGCATCGCACCCGACGTGGTGGTGGCGGAGGTCGCGCCGCCGGCCCGGAGCGAGGAAGGCCTGCCGGCCGAGCGCGATCTCAAGAGGCACCTGCGCGGCGAGGCCCCGGCGGCCACGCGGCAGGCGCCCGCCGGCGAGGACTTCCAGCTGCGCACCGCGGTGGACTACCTGAAGGCCGTGGACATCCTCAAGGCCTCTCCGCCTCCGCCCCGCGGCGTGGCGGCGCAGGGGCGCGACCAGGCCCGCTGACGCCTTGGGGGGGCGCCGGCGAAACCCCTGCGGGGGGCGCCCGGCGAGGCCCGCGCGGCGCGGCGCGTTGACAGGGCCGTCCGGAAGGCTATAGTCCGCGCCACCTTGCACCGTCCGACCGGAGGTTCGCCGGGAGCGGGGCGGTCCGGGATCCCAGACAGCGATGAGCCCCATCGAGCTATCTGTCGTCGTCGCGTACGCGCTCCTGCTCGGGCTGCTCTCCGTGTACGGGGTGCACCGGTACGCCGTGACGTACCTGCACTACCGCCACAAGTACCGGCTCCCCACTGCGCCGGGGCGCTTCGACCGCCTGCCCCGCGTCACCGTCCAGCTCCCCATCTTCAACGAGATGTACGTCACCGAGCGGCTGGTGGCGTCGGTGTGCCGCCTCGACTACCCGCGCGACCTGCTCGAGGTCCAGGTGCTCGACGACTCCACCGACGAGACGCAGGGGATCGCCCGCGCCTGCGTGGAGCGGTGGCGGGCCGAAGGGGTGGACATCCACTACGTGCACCGCACCGACCGCCGGGGCTTCAAGGCCGGAGCGCTCGAGAACGGGCTCGCCACCGCCACGGGCGAGCTGGTGGCGGTGTTCGACGCCGACTTCGTCCCGGCGCCCGACTTCCTGATGCGCGCGATCCACCACTTCACCGACCCCCGTGTCGGCGTGGTCCAGGCGCGCTGGGGGCACCTGAACCGCGAGTGGTCGGCCCTCACCCGGGCGCAGGCGATCTTCCTCGACGCGCACTTCGTGATCGAGCACAGCGCCCGCTCGCGGACGGACCGGTTCTTCAACTTCAACGGCACCGCGGGCATCTGGCGGCGGGCCGCCATCGAGTCGAGCGGCGGCTGGCAGCACGACACGCTCACCGAGGACCTGGACCTGTCCTACCGGGCGCAGCTCCGGGGCTGGCGCTTCGTCTTCCTGCCCGACGTGGTGGCGCCGGCCGAGCTGCCGGTGGACCTGAACGCCTTCAAGGCCCAGCAGCACCGCTGGGCGAAGGGCGCCGTGCAGGTGGCGCTGAAGCTCCTCCCCGCCGTGTTCCGGTCGGGCGCGCCCCGCCACGTGAAGCGGGAGGCCTTCTTCCACCTCACCGCCAACCTCGCCTACCTGCTCATGATTCCGCTCGCCATCCTGCTGCCCGTCACGGTGGTGCTGCGGGTCTCGCACGGCTGGATCGAGGTCCTGCTCCTCGACATCCCCTTCTTCGCCGCCGCCTCGCTGAGCGTCGCGACGTTCTACGCGGCCGCCCAGGCGGAGCTCGGCCGGGGCTGGTGGGAGCGGCTCAAGCACGTCCCCTTCGTCATGGCGGTGGGGATCGGCCTCTCGGTGAACAACGCGCGCGCCGTCGTCGAGGCGCTGATGGGCTACGAGACCGGCTTCACCCGGACGCCGAAGCTGGGCGTGGAGGGTGCCCGCCGGCCGGCCGCGCGCCGGCGCTACCGCGCCGCCGCCACGCTCCAGCCCCTGGTCGAGCTGGCCCTGTTCGCCTACATGACCTACGGCGTGCTGTACCTCGTCGAGCGCGAGGTCTGGTGGTCTCTGCCCTTCCTGCTGCTCTTCCAGTTCGGCTTCGGGTACGTCGGGTTCCTCTCGGTCTACGAGGGCGCCCGGGGGCGCGTGGCGCGCTGGTTCCGCCTCCCGGTGCCCAGCCCCAGCGCCGAGTGAGCGCGGGCCGCCGGGGCAGCCCGCGATCCGTTCCCCGACCGAAGAAGCCCTCCCGCGCTCGAACGCTCCGCGCCTCGGGCAACGCCCCCCGCGGGTCCCTGTCCCGCCGGCGGCTGCCGTTCTCGGCGCGGCGAGACCCGGGTCCGCGCCGCGCAGCGAGCCGTCGGCGAGGGCCTGCCCCTTCCCTGGCAGCTGCGGTGCAACGCATGTCCAGCCGCAGCAGTCCCCGAGGATCCCGCTCGGCTGGTTTGCGTTGCCGCAGGGGTTCCGGGCGGGCGGTGACGGTTCCGGCCCGGCGGGGACGATCCGCGCCCCGGCGAGCAAGCGCGCGGGCCCGGGCTCGTCCGCGCCGCGTCGAAAGACGGCTGCCGGGGAGGCTCGCCACCGGGCTCCGACGGGTGATCGGCCCTCCGGTGGGGCCCCTCCCCGTCGAGGGTTTCAGGATCGCGATCGGCCGTCTACCGCCCGAGCACGATGTCCAGCCCAGCCAGCACCAGATCCAGTTGCTTCCTCGAGATGCGCCCGACGCGCTCCGTGAGGAGGGCGCGGTCCAGCGTGACGATCTGCGAGACGTTGGCGACGGAGTCCCTGGGGAGCCCGGAGCTCCGCGCGGGGAGGAGGACGTTTCCGGGCGCTCCGGCCCACCGGAGGTTGCTGGTGAGCGGCACGCAGACAACCGTCGCGACGTGGCTCCGGTTGAAGGCGTCGCCTTGCACGACGAGGACGGGGCGCCGGAAGCCCGGTCCGGATCCCGCTGGCTCGGGAAGGTCCGCCCAGCAGACGTCCCCCTGTGCGATCACCACTCGGAGCGCCCCAGCACGCGGCGCGCGGCCGCCGAGGAGAACTCGTCCGGCCTGGTTTCGACCTCGTCGGCCAGGCGATCCAGGGCCTCGGTGACGGCTTCGGGCTCGTGGCGGGCCACGTACTCGGCCACCGCTTCCCGGTAGAGCTCGCTGCGGGACTTCTTCAGCCGCCGCGCGAGGCGCTCGGCGTCCCGGAAGATCGCGTCGGGCAGGGAGATGGCCGTCTTCATACCAGAAGTATAACCGCCTGCGCCGGGGCCGGCAACGGCGGGGCAGCCCGCCTCGGACGGCGCCGGCCGGACGCTCCGGGGTTGACCCCCCGCGGCCGGCGTGGTCCGCTCGCGCCGCCTCGCAAGCGACGAGTCCGTCCGGCCCCATGCCCACCTGCGCACACTGCCTGCTCGAGTTCCCGGAGCGCGAGGCCGTCCGCGCGACGGTGGCGGGTGCGGAGCGGGCCTTCTGCTGCGGCGGCTGCCGGGGCGTCTTCGAGCTCGTCCACGCGGAGGGGCTCGGCGCCTACTACGCCCGGCGCGACTGGCCGGGCCCGGGGGCCCCGGTGCGCGCGGGCGGCGGCGAGGCGGACCTGCCGGCGTTCCGGGAGGCGGTGCGGGTCGTCGGCGATGGGGCGGGCACGTCCTCCGCGTCCCCCCGGCAGGCCGAGATCGACGTCTACGTGGAGGGGATCCGCTGCGCCTCCTGCGTGTGGCTGAACGAGCGCGTGCTCGGGCGCACGCCCGGAGTCGCCTTCGCGCGGGTGAACTACGCCACCCACCGCGCCCGGATCCGGTGGGATCCGGCCGCCGTCTCGCTGGAGGCGGTGCTCGGCCGGATCCGGGCGGCCGGCTACGTCCCCCGCCCCTGGTCCGAGACGGAGCAGACGGCGGCCCGGCGAGCCGAGACGCGCGACCTCCTGGTGCGGCTCGGGACGGCGGCCTTCCTCTCCTCGCAGCTCATGATCTACCAGGCGGCGCTCTACGCCGGGACCTTCCAGGGGATCGACCCGGCCACGCGGCGGCTGCTGGAGTGGATCGCGCTCGGCCTGACGCTGCCGGTCTACCTCTACGCCGGCTGGCCCTTCCTGCGCTCGACCGCGCGCGGCCTGCGGCGGCTCCGGTTCGACATGGACTCGCTCGTCGCCATCGGGTCGGGCGCTGCGCTCGTCTACAGCCTGTGGGGCATGTTCACCGGGGGAGAGGTCTACTTCGACACGGCGGCCATGATCCCCACCCTGATCCTGCTGGGGCGCTACGTCGAGGCGGCCGCCAAGGGGAGGGCCTCGGAGGCGGTGGCGCGGCTGGCGCGCCTGGCCCCCCGGGAGGCGCGGCGGCTGGAGCGCGGCCCGGACGGGCGGGAGGCGGTCCGCGCCGTGCCGGTGGGCGAGCTGCGCTCCGGTGACCGGATCGAGGTCCTGCCCGGCGAGCGGATCGCGGCCGACGGGACGGTGGTGGAGGGCGCCTCCGAGGTGGACGAGTCGCTCGTGACCGGCGAGTCGCGGCCGGTGGCGAAGGCGGCCGGGTCGGCGGCGATCGGCGGGACCGTGAACGGGACCGGCGCGCTCACGGTGGAGGTGACGCGCGTCGGCCAGGACACGGTCCTGGCCGGGATCGTCCGCGCGGTGGAGGAGGCGCAGGTCGAGAAGCCGCGCGTCCAGCGGGTGGCCGACCGGGTGGTGGGAGCGTTCGTCCCGGCCATGCTCGTCGCCGCGGCGGCCACGCTGGCCGCCTGGCTCTGGCGGGGCGCGCCGGCCGAGCGGGCGCTCATGACCGCCATCTCGGTGGTGGTGATCGCCTGCCCCTGCGCGCTGGGCCTCGCCACCCCCATCGCCGTGGTGGTGGCCACCGGGATGGCCACCGGGCGCGGCATCCTGGTGAAGGGCGGCGACGTGATCGAGAACGCGGCGCGCGCGACCGAGATCCTGCTCGACAAGACCGGGACCGTCACCCGCGGCCGGCCAGTGCTGCGCGAGCTGGTGGCCCTGGACGAGGCGCTGGGGCGGGCGGGCGCGCTCGCGCTCGCCGCGGCGGTGGAGCGGCGGAGCGAGCACGGCGTCGGGCGCGCCGTCGCCGAGGCGGCCCGGGCGCTGCCCGCCGGGCCCGAGCCGGCCGTGGAGGGGTTCCGGGCCGTGCCGGGGAAGGGCGTGGTGGCGCGCGCGGCGGGAGAGGTCCTCCTGGTCGGGAACCGCGCCCTGCTCGCCGAGCACGGCGTCGCCGTCGCCCCGGAGGCCGACGCCCGCGCCCGCGCCATGGAGTCCCGCGGCGAGACGGTGGCCT
>DATIUR010000207.1:0-11606 GCA_035466675.1 Anaeromyxobacteraceae bacterium
CGTCGAGGCGAGCGACCGGGGCGTGCTCGGGGTCTCCTTCGGAGGGGCCGGGCCGGCCCGGGCCGGGGTCTCGGCGCTCGAGCGCGGCCACCTCGAGGCCGCCATGGAGGCGCTGCGCTGCTACTTCCGCGGCGAGCCGCCGGCGCTGCCGGCGCTCGATCTCCGGGGCACCCCGTTCCAGCTGGCGGTGTGGCGGGCGCTGGTGGAGATCCCCTGGGGCGACGTGCGCAGCTACGGGCAGATCGCGCAGCGCCTCGGCCATCCCGGGGGCGCCCGGGCGGTGGGGGCGGCCAACCACGAGAACCCGGTCGCCATCCTGGTGCCGTGCCACCGCGTGGTGCGGGCCGGAGGAGCGCTCGGCGGCTACGCGGCGGGCCTCGACGTCAAGCGGTGGTTGCTCGCCCACGAGGCGGCCCACTCGCCGGCTCTCCGCCCGCAGTGATCCGGAGCCGTCCTCCCGCGGCGTCCCATCGGGGCACACGGGGGCAGGGTCGGGAGCGGGAAGGACGTCTCGCCTTGCCGCTCCCCCGGACGGTGCGTAGCATCCCATCGGACCAGCCCGGAGCGGCCGATGCCCAAGCTGATGGCGATGATCCTGGCAGGAGGCGAGGGGCGCCGCCTCGACCCGCTCACGCGCGAGCGCGCCAAGCCGGCCGTGCCGTTCGGGGGGCGCTACCGGATCGTGGACTTCGTCCTCTCGAACTTCGCCAACTCGGGCATCCTCAAGATGAAGGTGCTGGTGCAGTACAAGTCCGAGTCGCTCAACACGCACATCCAGCGGGCCTGGCGGCTCACCGCCCTGCTCGACCAGTACGTGGAGATCGTGCCCGCCCAGATGCGGGTGGGGCCGAAGTGGTTCGAGGGCTCGGCCGACGCCATCTACCAGAACCTGAACCTCATCACCGACGAGGAGCCCGAGTACACCTTCGTGTTCGGGGCCGACCACATCTACCGCATGGACGTCCGGCAGATGCTCGACTTCCACCGGTCGAAGCGGGCGGATCTCACCGTGACCGCCATCCCCATGCCGATCGAGATGGCGGACCAGGTCGGCGTCATCGAGGTGGACGGCGACGGCCGCATGATCGGCTTCGAGGAGAAGCCGAAGGAGAACCCCAAGACCATCCCGGGCGATCCGCGGCGGTGCCTCGCCTCCATGGGGAACTACCTCTTCGCCACCGACGCGCTCGTCCAGGAGATCGTCCGCGACGCGGCGGACCCGAACAGCGCGCACGACTTCGGGAAGTCGATCGTGACGGCCATGTTCGCGCGCAAGCGCGTCTACGTCTACGACTTCGCGAGGAACGAGGTTCCCGGGCAGGGAGAGAAGGAGCGGGGCTACTGGCGGGACGTGGGGAGCCTCGACGCCTACTTCCAGGCGAACATGGACCTGGTGGCGGTGGACCCGGTCTTCTCGCTCTACAACGACGAGTGGCCCATCTACACGATCCACCAGAACTCCCCGCCCGCAAAGTTCGTCTTCGCGAACGAGAAGGAGGGCCGGGTGGGCCGCGCCACCGACTCGCTCATCTCCGAGGGATGCATCATCTCGGGCGGCTCGGTCCACCACTCGATCCTCTCGCCCAGGGTCCGGGTCAACAGCTTCTCGAGCGTGGAGGAGTCCATCGTCTTCGAGGACGTGAACATCGGGCGCCACTGCCGGATCCGCCGCGCCATCATCGACAAGCACGTGGACGTGCCGGCCGGAACGACCATCGGGTACGACGCGGAGAAGGACCAACGCCGCTTCCACGTCACCGAGAGCGGCATCGTGGTGATCCCCAAGGGAATGCGGATCGAGGAGGGCTAGGGGCCGGACGGGACGCCCCGCCCGCCGGGCGGTCAGCGCTCGATCAGCCGCTCCACCTTGTTGAAGGCGATCTGGAGATCGACCGGCTTCTCCAGGACGTCCCAGGCGCCCAGCTCGAGCAGGAGATCGCGCAGGTTCTGGTCGCCGGCCAGCGCGCTGATGACCAGGATGGGGATGGCCGCCGTCTTCGGGTTGGCCTTGAGCTGGCGGAGCACGTCCCGCCCGTCCAGCTTGGGCATGAGCACGTCGAGCAGGACGAGGTCGGGCAGCTCGGTGGCGGCCATGAGGAGCGTCTCGGCGCCGTCCCGGGCCAGCAGCACCTCGTGACCGCGGTTCTGCGCGTAGGCCGAGTAGAGGCGGGCGACGGCCGGATCGTCCTCGGCGACCAGGATTCGCATCTGTACCCTGCCGGGCATTCGCGATCGGAGGATACCTCCCCGGTCAGGGCGCGCAACACTCGCACCACGGCCCACCCCGGCGGCTAGCGGCTCCACCAGTAGGTCCACTTCACGAGGAAGGTGTCGGTGGCAGCCCCGTTCCCCGGGCTCGGGGGGGCCAGGCTCGGCTCCGGCGGCACCCCGTCGGGTTGGGCCTCCGAGCGGGTGTACACGACGAACAGAGTGGAACCGAGCCGGTACTCCCAGCGCAGGACCAGGTTGAGGTTCAGGGCGGCGTCGCGGAAGTCCGGGTCGTCGAGGCCGGGGGGCAGCGGCGCCGGCACGAGGGCGTTCCCCTCGATCCGGCCAGCGGCGGGGACCGCGGCGTACGTCGTCGCGAAGCTCCGGTACGTGGTGAAGACCTGCGCGTAGGCCTGGAGGCTGAGCCTGGGCGCCAGCACCACGGCCTGCCGGAGGGTGAGCGACAGGGCGGGCGCGTGCATGTCGCCGAAGAAGAAGGTCCCGGCGCCGTCGTCCCCCAGCCATCGCGCCGGCTGCCGAGAGTCGGCGTACTGGACGTCCAGGCGCGTCTCGAGGCGGGGGTGGGGACGGAAGCTGCCGGTGGCCTGCACGAACCACCCGCCCATGGCGAGGAACGGACCGGCCGGGCGCGTGGCGCGGTAGCCGGCCGTGCCCTGGACCCAGATCGGGGCGGACTGCTTGGTGGACACCCAGCAGTCCGCGCTCCAGCCGAGAGGGCGGCCGTAGGCGATCCCGCTTCCCCGGATCTCCCGGACGTCCCAGGTCGGAAGGGAGAGCTTCCCGTCGCAGCCGAGCTTCTGGAAGCTGGTGAGATGACCCTCCGCCCACGCCCACACCTCCAGGGCCCGGTGCAGACCCCGGCCGTCCGTGGTGAAGGCCGCCTGGCCGCCGACGCCCACGTCCCAGTCGAGGAAGGGGCCGCCGCCCCTGGGGCGCACGAAGGAGACGTTCGCCCGGGCGGCCTGCCGGTTCTGGGTGGGCTGGAAGCCCAGGGCGTTGAGCTCCAGGCGGGGCGACTCGTACTCCCAGTTCACGTCGAACCAGAAGCCGTCGCCCGCCTTCCGGCCGGCGGAGGCGAAGGCCCCGAAGCCGAGGTCGCCGCGCTCGAGCGGGGTCCCGTCCAGCAGGATCGACGGGTCGCCCCGGACCTGCGACCCCGTCACCTGACCCCGGAGGAACCAGGCGCTGTCGGAGGATCGGAGGCTCAGGTCGAGCGCGGCGGCGTTCCCGTCCCGGGCCGACGTGACCAACACGCCGTACGTGCGATGGGGAGCCTGCTGCCACCGCGCCGTCGCGGCGAGGAAGCCCTGGGGATCGGGGGCGACGTCGGGATAGCTCCGCGCCGGCGCGACGTGGAACGGCTGGGACGCGTCCCAGACGGCTCCGTCGAGATCGGTCTGCCCCGCTCCGGTCACGTAGGCGGCGAGGGCGCCCACCTGGACCGACCCGACCCGGCCCGTGAGCTTCGCCGCTCCCAGGATGGGAGCGTCGAGCCCGATCCGCCGCGAGTAGAAGAGCTGCTGCGGGGAGGGCTCGTTCCAGGGCGTCACCGGCTGGAAGAGATCCATGCCCTGGGTGAAGAACGGGCGCTTCTCGGGGAACGCCAGCTCGTAGGTGGTGAGGTTCTGGAGGATCTGGTCCGCCTCCACCTGCCCGAAGTCGGGGTTCAGCGTCCCCTGGATCGCGAGCGAGCGGCCGAGCGACGCCCGCAGGTCGAGGCCGACGTCGCCGATGGGATCGAGGACGCGAGGCTCGGGCGTGCCGGGCACCTCCGGGCGGTAGGAGAGCCGCGCCGCCACGTAGGGGAGGACCTCCAGGCGGCGGCCCGGCTCCAGGTCGTCGAGCCCGGTCAGGACGCCCAGGCGGGAGACGAATCCGCGCTCGCCGCGCCTCCTCGGGAACGTGGCCGACTCCTCGTGGCCCCGCGCCAGGAGCCGGACCACGCCGAATCCCCACTCCCCGCCGGCCGCGTCGGAGATCCGCAGGGCCGAGAGCGGGATCTCCATCTCGGCCGACCAGCCCTCCGCGACGATGGCGGCGGCCCCGCCCCAGACCGCGTCCCACTCCCCGGTCGCGCTCTCGTCGTCGTAGTGGAGGACGTCCTCCTGTACGCCCCCGGCGTTGACGCCGAAGGCGAAGGCGGTGCGCCGGTCGTGCATCGAGTCCACGTAGAGGGCCACGTAGTCCGAGTACGGGATGGCGTCGCGCCGGCCCAGCGTGCGCACGATCCGGGCCGGCTCACGGTCCCTGCACAGGACGCCCACGTAGAGGGCGCGATCGTCGAACAGGACGCGCACCACCGTCTCCTGGCTGGGCGCCGCCCCGTCGCGCGGGAAGAGCTGGACGAATCCGTCGAAGGGCTCGGCCCGTTCCCAGGCCGGGTCGTCGAGCCGCCCGTCGAGGACGATCCGGCCCTCGAGGCGGCGGGCCACGACCGGATCGCCGGCGGCCGCCGCACGGACGCCGGCGGGGGCGGCGACGAGGAGCGCGAGTGCGAGGGCCCTGCGTCGGCGCATTCGGGCGGGGGCCTCCCCCGAGATCGGAGCCCGGCCCGCCCCGGAATCGGCCGCACTCCAGGCGAACTGAATATTCCAGATCGGCCGGGAATGGAAGGGCACCACGCCGTTGCTGACGCGGGGCGCCCGGCGGCTTACAAGGTGGGGCCATGATGACCCTCGCCCTCCTCGCCCTGCTGGCCGCGTCGCCGCCCGGCTCGCCGACGCTCGAATTCGAGACCTTCCGGCTCGAAAACGGCCTCACCGTCATCGTGCACGAGGACCACGCCGCGCCGATCGTGGCCGTCCACGTGCAGTACGACGTCGGGTCGAAGGAGGAGAGGCCGGGGCGGACGGGCTTCGCCCACCTCTTCGAGCACCTCATGTTCCAGGCCACCGCGCACCTGGCCAAGGGCGAGATGGACCGGGTGGTGGAGTCGGCCGGAGGCGAGTCGAACGGTTCCACCTCCCAGGACACGACCGTCTACTGGTCCCAGGCGCCCGCGAACGCGCTGGAGCAGCTGCTCTACGTCGAGTCGGAGCGGATGGGCTTCCTCCTGCCCGCCCTCACCCTGGAGAACCTCGACAACCAGCGCGAGGTGGTCCGGAACGAGCGGCGCGAGAGCTACGAGATGCGGCCGTACGGGACGGCCTGGATGAAGCTGATGGAGAGCCTGTGGAATCCCGAGTTCCCCTACCACTGGATGCCCATCGGCTCCCACCAGGACCTCGAGGCGGCCACCCTGGAGGACGTCCGGGAGTTCTTCGCGCGGTGGTACGGACCCCGGAACGCCGTGCTGGCCGTCGCCGGCGACGTCGAGCCCGCCCGGGTCCGGGTCCTGGTGGAGAGGTGGTTCGGCACCATCCCGGGCGGGACCGCTCCCGCCCACGAGCACCCGGAACCCCGGCCGCTCGCGTCCACGAGACGGGTCTCGCTCGAGGACGACGTCCAGCTCCCCCGCCTCTACCTGGCCTGGCAGACGCCGGCGCTCTACCGGCCGGGCGACGCGGCCCTGGACGTGCTCGGGGCGATCCTCTCCGACGGGAAGAGCTCCAGGCTGGTGCGCCGCCTCGAGATGGAGGAGCAGATCGCCCAGAGCGTCTTCGCCGGCCAGTCGAGCCAGGCGCTGGCCTCCGCCTTCCTGGTCGTGGCGACGCCCAAGCCGGGCGTGGCGGTGGAGCGGATCGAGCGCGAGGTGGACGAGGAGATCGCCCGCATCGCGCGGGAGCCCCCCGCGGCGGAGGAGCTGCAGCGCGCCAAGAACAAGATCGAGTCGAGCGCGGTCTTCGGGCTCGAGCCCGTCGGCGGCTTCGGGGGGAGGGCCGCCAAGCTCGCCGACTACACCCTGAAGACGGGGAACCCCGGCTACCTCGACGAGGACCTGGCCCGGTACCGGGCCGTGACCGCGGCCGACGTCTCGGAGGCGGCGCGCCGCTGGCTCGGGGCGCCGCGCGTGTCCCTCACCGTGGTGCCGCGCGCAGGCGGGCGCGGATCGGCCGGCGCCGCCGGCAAGGAGGCCGTCCGATGATCCGCCGCATCGCCACCGCCGCGCTCGTCCTCCTCGGCCTCGCCGCCTGCGCCACCGCCCGGGCGCCGGCTCCCGCCCCGCCGGCCGCGGCCGCCCCCGACCGGACGCGGCTCCCGGAGAGGGGACCGCCGCCGGAGCTGCGCCTGCCCGCGCAGCGCCACTTCGTGCTGGCGAACGGCCTCCGCGTCCGCCTGGTGGAGTACGGCCGCCTCCCCATCGTGGCGCTCGAGCTGGTGGTGGACGCCGGGGGCCTGCACGATCCCGCCGACCGGCCCGGCCTGGCCAGCCTGACCGCCGACATGATGAACGAGGGCACCCGGACCCGGAGCGCGACGCGCATCTCCGACGAGGTCGGGTTCATCGGCGCCACCCTGAGCGCGGCGGCGGGCTTCGACTCGGCCACCCTCGTCGGGGCATCGCTCACGCGCCATCTTCCGAAGCTGGCCGAGCTGTTCGCCGACGTGGCCATGAACCCGAGCTTCCCCGAGGCGGACTTCCGGCGGGTGCAGGACGAACGGCTGGTGTCCCTCCTCCAGCAGCGGGACCAGCCGCACACCGTGGCGGCCAAGGCCTTCGCCGAGGTGTTCTGGGGCGAGCACCCGTACGGCCACTGGCTCGCCGGAACGGAGGGGTCGGTCAAGGCCATGAGGCGGCGCGACCTGGCGGAGTTCCACGCCCGCCGCTGGACGCCGGCCGGCGCCGAGCTGGTCGTGGTCGGCGACGTGAAGGAGGCCGACCTGCGCGCCCTGCTCGAGCCGACCCTGGGGCGCTGGACGGCGGGCCAGCCCGGAGCCCCCCCGGTGGCCGCCCCGCCGCGCGGCCAGCCCCGGACGGTGGCGATCGAGAAGGCGGGCGCACCGCAGGCCCAGCTCCAGCTCGGCATGCCGGGCGTGCCGCGCTCCTCCCCCGACCACGTGGCCGCCGAGGTGGTCTTCCAGGTGCTCGCCGGCGGCACCTCCTCGCGCGTGTTCCGGAACATCCGCGAGGCGAAGGGGTACACCTACGGCATCGGGGGCCGCTCCGACGCCCGCCGGCTCGGGGGAAGCTCGGTCCTGGGCGGGAGCGTGAAGGCCGACCGGACCGGCGAGGCGATCCGCGACATCCTGGAGGAGGTCCGGCGCCTGCGGGAGGAGCCGGTGCCGCCCGGGGAGATGGAGGACGCGAAGGCCGCCCTCGTGCTCGGGCTGCCGGCCGGGTTCGCCACGGCGGGCGGGATCGCCGGCCACCTGGCCGAGCTGGTGGTCCACGGCCTGCCCGACGACCACTGGAACCGGTACGTGGACCAGGTGCAGGCCGTGACGGCCGAGGACGTGCGCCGGGTGGCCCGCCAGATCCTCGACCCGGCGCGGGTGACGCTGGTGGTGGTGGGCGACGCCGCCGTGGTCCGGCCGCAGCTCCAGGGACTCCCCATCGGGCCGGTCGAGCTGCGTCCCGCGCGGTAGGCGACCCCCGCCTGGGTCGCACGACGGACGTGCATCCGTCAAAGCGGACGGCTATCGGTGTGCTTCGGACACCTGTCGAGGAGGCACCCGATGAGCACGATCCGAGATGAAGTCCTGGCGGCCAACGCCGCCTACGCGAGCGGCTTCGGCGAGAAGGGGAAGCTGGCCATGCCGCCGGCGCGCCGCTTCGCCATCCTCACCTGCATGGACGCCCGTCTCGATCCGGCCCGCTACGCCGGGCTGGCCGAGGGCGACGCCCACGTGATCCGGAACGCCGGCGGGCGGGCCTCGGACGACGCCATCCGCTCGCTGGTCATCTCCTACAAGCTCCTGGGAACCCGGGAGTGGTTCGTGGTGCACCACACGGACTGCGGCATGGAGACCTTCGACGGCGGGGTGATGCGGGGCCTGCTGGAGAAGAGCCTCGAGACGGCCACCCTGGAGGGCGGGAAGTGGCGCGACGTGGGGCGCGGCCCCGGCTCGGTGGAGGGCGAGTTCATCGACTGGCTCGCCATCGACGACCTCGAGGCGAGCGTGGTCCGGGACGTGCGTCGGCTGCGGGGCCACCCGCTGGTCCCCCGCTCCATCCCCATCCACGGGTTCGTCTACGACGTCCGGACCGGACGGCTGGTGGAGGTGGCGGAGGCGACCAGGGCCGGCCGGCCGGGCTGAGGAGCGCGCCGGCGCCGGGTCGCTACCGGCCGATCTTCACTTCCTGCGCGTGGATCTCGCCCGCCTCGAGCCAGTCGGCCTCGACTTCCTTCGCGTAGATGACGTCGGCGGTGATCTCGGGGACCTCGATCTCGCCGTGCGCCCGTCCCTGCTTCCACTGCTTGCCGTGGCGGTCCTGGTAGATGCGCCCGATGCGCCCGTCCCTCGCCTTCACCTCCTTCGCGTAGATGACGCGCGCCCGGACCCGTCCCGCCCGGAGCTCCTTCGTCCGGAGCACGTCGCCGGAGGGAGGCGGGGGCGGCGGCGGCCGCGAGGGAGGAGGCGGGGGAGCGGCCTCGGCCTCGTGCCAGTTCCGGTAGCGTCCCGGAGCCAGGGTCACGAGGACGCGCGGGACCAGGCGCGTCTCGACGACGATGAAGCTCGCCCGGGGCGAGGGCGCGCGGTACCACCCGTCGTCGCGGCGCAGCCAGTAGGCGCCTTCCGCGTGGAAGACCTCCTCCGGGAAGCCCGCCACCACCTGGACGCCCGGCTGGATCACGACGAGCTGTGGCAGGGCGGGGAGCTCGATGTCGATCCGGATCCCGGCCCGGGCCTGGGCGCCGGCAGCCGCGGGGAGCAGGGAGAGGGCGAACGCGAGGAGCAGGGGGTTTCGTGACATGCGCCCGAGTCTAGGTTCGGGCCCGCGTCGGGGAAATGCGACACCGGAGGCGCATGTGGTCGGGCGGCCGACGGGTCCGTCGCTCCTCGCCCAGCCGCGCGGCCTCGGCAGGTCGGGCCCGGCGCGGCAACGAGGGAGCGGTGTCGGTCCGGCGATCTACACTCACCCGAGTTCCCCCCCCGGCCCATGGCGGATCTCCAGAACGAGTTCAGCTGGTCCAAGTCGCGCCACGAGAGGTTCGTGGCGTGCCGGCGGGCCTACTTCTACGCCTACTACGGCGCCTGGAGCGGTTGGGAGGCGGAGCACGGCTCGCCCGTCCGCGAGCTGTACGTCCTGAAGAAGCTCTCCTCCCGCTGGCAGTGGGCGGGCTCGGTGGTCCACGAGTCGCTCCGCCAGCTCCTGACGCGCGCGCGCGCCACCGGCGACTTCCTGCCGCTGGAGCGGCTCCTCGATCGGACGCGGGCGCGGGCGCGCCAGGAGTGGGCCCGATCGCGCGACAAGAGCTACTGGCGGGAGGCCTCGCGCATCGTGGGGCTCCTCGAGCACGAGTACGGGGAGGCGGTGGCCCCGGACGACTGGAAGCGGCTGTACGAACAGGTGATCGAGGGGTCGCTCCGGGCCTTCCACCGGAGCGAGACCCTCGAGACCATCCGGGCCGCTCCGCGGGAGGACTGGCTCTCGGTGGACGAGCTCGATTCCTGGACCTTCGAGGGCACCAAGGTCTGGGTGGCGGTGGACTTCGCCTACCGCGACCGCGACGGCCGGGTGCACGTGCTCGACTGGAAGACCGGCCGGGAGCGGGAGGTGGACCACGTCCAGGTCGGGATCTACGCGCTCTTCGCCCGCCAGAAGTGGGGCATCGCCCTCGACGGCGTGGTGGGTGGCCTCGTCTACCTGGCCGGGTCGGAGGGAGCGGGCGCGGAGCGCGTCTCGGTGGCGGCCGACGCGGCCGCGCTCGACGCCTGCACCCGGGAGATGCGCGGCTCCATCGCCGGCATGAGGACCCTCCTCGCCGAGCCGGAGCGGAACGTGGCGCGGATCGAGGCGTTCCCGCAGGTGGAGGACCGGTCCACCTGCCGCCGCTGCCCGTTCCGCCGGCCCTGCGGGCGGATGTAGGCTCGTACCCGCGCCGGGGTGCGACCCTCCGGCCGGGGTGCGCCTCCATGACCCTCGACCAGCAGGCACGGGAGCATCTCGACCGCGGCGACCACCGGGGCGCGGCGAGCCTGGTGCTGCACGAGCTGGGCCCGCCGGTCCTCGGCTACCTCCAGGCCATCGTCCGGGACGCCGACGACGCACGCGACGTCTTCCAGCTCTTCGCCGAGGAGCTGTGGCAGGCGCTCCCCGGCTGGCGCGTCGAGGGTTCGCTCCGGGCCTTCTCCTACCGGATCGCGTGGCGCGCCCACGCCCGTTTCCGGCGCGACGCCTGGAGGAAGCGGCGGGAGCGCCTGCGGACGACGATGGCCTCGCGCATCGCCGCGTCGATCGTCTCGAACGAGTCGCGCCTGCCCGGCGGCCGGAAGGACCGGCTCGCGCGCCTGCGCGATTCGCTCACGCCGGAGGAGCAGACGCTCCTCATCCTGCGGCTCGACCGGGACCTGTCCTGGGACGAGGTGGCGGAGGTACTCTCCCGCGACGCCGATCGGGTGGACCCGCCCGCGCTGCGAAAGCGGTTCGAGCGGCTGAAGGAGAAGCTGACCCGGCTGGCGAAGGAGCAGGGCCTCGTGGACACCGACCGCGACGCAGGGGAGGATGGGTGAGTTGCCCAGGCGATCCGCCCGCAGGAGCACGCCGCGCCCTCCCGCTCCGCCGCCGTCGGAGGTGAAGCCGGGCGCCGTGTCGCGCCTCCTCGACGAGCTCGCGCGGGCCCCCAGCCCCGACCTGGCGGAAGCCTGGGCGGGAGTGCTCGAGCCGGGCGACGTGGTGGGCCGCTTCGAGATCGTCCGCGAGATCGGGCGGGGCGGCTTCGGGGTGGTCTACGAGGCGCGGGACCGCGAGCTGCAGCGGCCGGTGGCCTTCAAGGCCGTCAGGCCGTCCCGCGCGCGCGGCGAGCTGTCGGCCGAGTCGCTCCGCGCCGAGGCGGAGGCGGCGGCCCAGCTCAACCACCCGAACATCGTCACCCTGCACGACATCGGGACCGACCGCGGCCGGCCCTTCCTCATCCTGGAGCTCCTGCGGGGGGAGACCCTCCATGCCCGGCTGGAGCGCGGGCCGCTCCCGCCGCGGGAGGCGATCGCGCTCGCCGTGCAGCTGGGGAGGGCGCTGGCGCATGCCCACGCCGCCGGGGTGGTCCACCGCGACCTCAAGCCCGGCAACGTGTTCCTCTGCCGCGACGGCACGGCCAAGGTGCTCGACTTCGGCCTGGCCCGGATCTTCGGCTCGCCGAGCCTGGCGGGCGGGACGCCCGGCTACATGGCGCCGGAGCAGATGCGCCGGGAGGGCGAGGACGCCCGCACCGACGTCTTCTCGGCCGCGGTGATGCTGTACCAGAGCCTGGCCGGCCGGCTTCCCTGGGAGCCGGTGGACGAAAAGGATCCCTTCGCGGCCGGCCCCCCGCCTCCGCCCAAGGCGCCCGGCGTCC
>DATIUR010000208.1:0-9545 GCA_035466675.1 Anaeromyxobacteraceae bacterium
GCAGGGGGGGCGGGCGGCGGCGCCGGCGCGCCCGCAACGCCAGCGCCGCCGAGGCGAGCGCCAGGGGGACGAGGAGGAGGAAGAGCCAGCCGAAGGACGAATGGGCGGGGGCGGCGAGCATCCTCCGCTTCCGGAGCAACCTCCGTGCCCGCGGCGCGCGGCGAGCGCCCGGGCGCACTTGCAGGTGCGCGTGTCCGGGCGGCCACGCCTCCGCGGGCGCGCTGACTCACCGTCCCCGGCGCCGGGGCACGGCGCGCCAGGCGACGCTCGCCGCGGCGAGGAGGAGCACGTGCCCCCAGTCCAGCGCCGAGAGCGGCCCCACCCGGAAGACGTCCGCGACGGCCGGGACGTGCAGGAAGAGCGGGAGCGAGAGGGCCACCAGCCCGAAGACCACCCAGAAGCGCGCCGAGCGGGGGAACGGGACCGAGAGGAAGGAGCCCTCCGGGGCCCGCTCGGCCCACACGAACAGGAGGCTGCCCGCCACCACGACGGCCACCGCCAGGCTCCGGGCGTGGGGGACGCCCTGCGGCAGGTGCGCCAGGTAGGCCCACAGCGCCCCCGCCGCGAGCACGACCCCCGAGGCGACCGAGCGAGCCGCCAGCCGGAGCGGGACCAGCGGCTCGCGGGGGTCGCGGGGCGGGCGGCGCATCAGGTCGGGAGGCCCGGGCTCCGCCTCGAACACGAGCGCCGAGACCGGGTGGACGATGAGCTCGAGCCAGACCAGGTGGACCGGCTCGAGCAGGAGGGGCACCCCCAGCAGCGGGGCCGCCAGGGCCAGGACCACGATGGGCGTGTGGAAGGCGAGCAGGTAGAGGAAGGCGCGCTGGATGTTGGCGTAGATCCGCCGCCCCTCGCGCACCGTG
The DNA here is from genome assembly GCA_035466675.1 of Anaeromyxobacteraceae bacterium. Taxonomy (GTDB): domain Bacteria; phylum Myxococcota; class Myxococcia; order Myxococcales; family Anaeromyxobacteraceae; genus Anaeromyxobacter. Next base: position 864 of record DATIUR010000208.1, read on the forward strand.
GCCACGAGCGAGGCGAAGTCGTCCTCCAGCATGACGAGGTCCGCCGCCGCGCGGGCCACCTCGGTGCCGCGGATGCCGAGCGAGATGCCGATGTCGGCGCGACGGAGGGCGGGCGCGTCGTTGATGCCGTCCCCGGTCATGGCCACGATCTCGCCCCGCTCCGCCAGCGCCTCGACCAGCTCGAGCTTCTGCTCGGGCCGGACGCGGGCGAAGATGGCCGCGCGCTGCACCCGCTCGGCGCGCTCGGCGGTGGAGAGCCGATCGAGCTCCTCCCCGGTCACGATGCCGTCGTCGGCGTGCGGCACGCCGGCGGCGTCGGCGACGGCGTGGGCGGTGAGGGCGTGGTCGCCGGTGACGAGCTTCACGGCGATCCCCGCCGCGGTGCACTCGGCGATGGCGGCGGGGACCTCCGGACGGAGCGGATCCCGGAACCCGAGCAGGCCCACCGGGACGAGGTCGCGCTCGTCCTCGGCGCGCGACCCGGAGGGCGTCTCCAGATCCCGGACCGCCACCGCCAGGACCCGCATGCCCTGGGCCGCCAGGCGCCGGTTCCCCTCCTCGGCCCGCGCCCGCGCCGCCGGGTCCGGCCGGCAGTGGTCGAGCACGCCCTCCAGCGCCCCCTTCGCCACGATGCGGGCCGGGCCGCCGGCCCGCGTCCAGACGTGCGACATGTGCTTCCCGGCCGCGTCGAAGTCGTAGTCGGCCGCGAGCGTCCAGGTCCGGTGGAGGGCGGCCACGTCGACCCGATGCTCGGCGCAGTGGGCCAGGATGGCCCGCTCCATCGGATCGGCCGGCGCCGGCTCGCAGGCGAGCGCGGCGGCCGCGAGCAGCTCGGCCTCCTCCACGCCCGCGTCGGCCAGGTGCGCGTCCACCGCGAATCGCCCCTCGGTGAGCGTGCCGGTCTTGTCGGTGCAGATGACGGTGGTGGAGCCGAGCGTCTCGACGCTGGCGAGGCGCCGCACCAGCACGCCGTGCCGGGCGAGGCGAAAGGCCCCGAGCGACAGGAAGAGGGTGAAGACGAGCGGAAACTCCTCCGGGATGGCGGCGATGGCCAGGCTGACCGCGCCGAGCAAAGAGCCGTACGGGTCGCCGGTTCGCCAGAGGGAGAGCAAGAACACCGCCCCGGCCACGCCGAACGCGGCGAGCCCCAGCGCACGGACCATCCGGCCGGTCCGCCGCTGCAGGGGGGTGGGCTGCGAGCCGGCCTCCGCCACCAGGCGGGCGATCCGGCCGAAGCGGGTCCGGCCACCGGTCTCGGTCACCTCGGCCAGCCCGTGCCCGGCCAGCACCACCGACCCGGCGTAGACGCGGCCCGACTCCGGCACGACCTCGCCCGGCTCGCCCGGGGGGGGCGCCTTGCCCTGCGGCTCGGACTCGCCGGTGAGCTGCGACTCGTCCAGGGCCAGGTTCGCGGCGCGCCGGACCACGCCGTCGGCGTGGACCACGTCGCCCTCGGAGAGCAGCAGGGCGTCGCCGGGCACGACCTCCTCGGTCGCGATCTCGACGGCCGCCCCGCCGCGGATCACGGTGGCGCGCGGCCGGACGGCCGCGGCGAGCGCCCGGAGGGCCCGCCGCGACCGGACCTCGAGGGCCACGTCCACCCCCAGGACCGGCACCAGGGCGGCCAGCAGGATGACCCCGTCGCGCGTCTCGCCGAGCGCGAGGTAGGCGGCGGCCGCCACGGCCAGCATGATCGCCATGGGATCCGCCAGGATGCCGAGCCCCTCCCGAAGGAAGACCCAGCGGTCGGCCCCCACCAGCCGGTTCGGGCCGTACCGCGCCAGGCGCTCCCGGGCCTCCTCCGGCGAGAGGCCCGCCGACCCCCGCGTGGCCTCGGCCGCGCTCCCCATGCGCGCATGCTAGCTTCCCGGACGCCCGCTCGGGGGACCGGCGGGCACCCGGGGACCGCGCGGCGGCGCGCACGTCCCCCCCGGGATCGGATTGACCGGGGGAACACGGATGGGCTCCTGCCATCGGACGCGGGCGTGTGCCATCTTGAGGAGGATTCCCCGAGAGCGGATCCGCAGGAGGTGACGCATGATCCCGCAGGCCATCGACCGGTACCTGAAGGACCATCGCCTGCCCTACGAGCACACCATCCACGCGAGGGCCATCCCCGCGCAGAGGCTCGCGGCGGCCGAGCACGTGTCGGGCTACAAGGTCGCGAAGACGGTGGTGGTCTCCCTCGACGGCCGGCTGGGCCTGGCCGTGGTGGACGCCACGCACAAGGTGAACCTGGACGCCCTCCGGCGCGCCACCGGGAGCGCCCTGGTCGAGCTCGTGCCCGAGGAGATGTTCGCCGACCGGTTCGCGCCGTGCGAGCCGGGCGCCGAGCCGGCGCTCGGGCTCTTCGGCCTCCCCATCTACGTCGACGCCGCGGTGGCGACGCAGCCGTGGATCGTGATGCGGGGCGGGACGCACGAGGACGCGCTCCGGCTCGACACGCAGGCGTGGATGGAAGCGGAGGGTGCCCGGCCCGTGCCCGGGCTGGCGGTGGAGACGAATTGAGCCGGCGCGGGCCCGGGACGAAGCCGTACCTGGAGCTTCCCGGGCCCTGGCTGGTCGCCCACCGCGGCGGCGCGCTCCTCGCGCCGGAGAACACGCTCGCCGCCTTCGACCGCGCCGCGTCCCTGGGCGCCGACGCGATCGAGACCGACGTCCGGCTCTCGGCGGACGGGACGGTGGTGATCTTCCACGACGACGAGACCTCGCGCATCACCGGCGATCCCGGGACCGTGGAGGCGCGCACGCTGGACGAGATCGCCCGGCTCGACGCGGGAGCCCGCTTCACCCCGGACGGCGGCCGGACCTTCCCGTACCGGGGCGCGGGCGAGCGGATCCCGACCCTGGAGGAGGCGCTGGCCCGCCACCCGGGCATGCGCTTCAACGTCGAGGCGAAGGCGGCCGACCCGCGCCTGGCCGCGGCGCTCGTCGCGGTGGTGCGAGAGGCGAAGGCGATCGATCGCGTGTGCCTCGGCTCCTCCGACGACGGGCAGGGCGAGCGCATCCGCTCGCTCCTCCCCGAGGCCTGCCACTTCCTCCCCGCGGGGGCCGCCACCTGCCACGTCCTGGCCGCCCGCTCCGGCGGGGAGGCGACCGGCTGTCCGGAGGGATGGGAGGTGGCGGATCTGCCGGTGCGCACCGACCAGGGCCTCTGGGTGGTGGACGGCGCCGTGGCCGGCTGGTTCCGCGCCCGCGGCATGGCCGTCTTCGTCTGGACCGTGGACGAGGAGGCGGACATGCGGCGCCTCCTCGACCTGGGCGTGCACGGCGTCATGACGGACCGGCCGGACCGGCTCGCGCGCCTGCTCGGCCGCCGGGTGTAGGCCGGCCCGCGGAACCGCCCTGGCGGCGCTCTCCGGGTGCTGCTACATGTACGCGGGTGCGGGTGCTCCTCTCGAACGACGACGGGGTGAACGCTGCCGGGCTCCGCGCGCTGGCGGAGGCCTTCCCCGAGGACGAGGTGTGGGTGGTCGCCCCGGACCGCGAGCAGTCGGCCTCCAGCCACTCCATCTCGCTCCACCGCCCCCTGCGGCTCGTCGAGGTGGGGCCCCGCTGGCTGGCGGTCGACGGCACGCCCACCGACGCGGTCTACGTGGGCATGAACATGATCCTGCGCGACCGGAAGCCGGACGTGGTCGTGTCGGGCGTGAACCACGGGCCGAACCTGGGCAACGACGTGCTCTACTCCGGAACCGTGGCGGCGGCGATGGAGGGGGCGCTGCTGGGCGTGCCGGCCATCGCGGTCTCCCTGGCGGAGAGGCCCCCGGGCGACTTCCGCGAGGCGGCCCGGTTCGCGGCCGCGCTGGCGCGCCGCGTGGTGGAGAGCCGCTCTCCCGTCCCCCTGCTCCTCAACGTGAACGTCCCGCCCGGACCGATCCGCGGCTACCGCTTCGTGCGCCTGGGGCGCCGCGACTACGGCAACGAGGTGATCGAGAAGACCGACCCCCGGGGCCGCAAGTACTACTGGATCGGGGGCGAGACCGGGGGCGGCCACGAGAAGCACCCCACCACCGCCACCTCCTGCGTGTTCGAGGAGACGCTGGTGGCCGTCACGCCGCTGGGGCTCGACCTGACGCACGACGTGGTCATCCAGGAGCTTCGAAGCTGGACCGTGCCGGGCTACCGGAAGGAGCCGCTCCTGTGAAGCATCCGGCGGCGCTCGTCGCCGCCGCGGCCCTCGCCGCCTGCGCCACCGCGCCGCGACCGGTGGTCCGCGCCCCGCCGTTCCCGCTCTCGCCGGCCGGTCCGCACGCCGAGCCGGGCGTGGCGGGCGTGGTGCACGTGGTGGGCCGCGGGGAGACGATCTACCGGATCGCGCGCACGTACGGGATGGACCCGGCCGACCTCATGGAGTCGAACGGCATCGTCGATCCGACCGCGATCGAGATCGGCACCGAGCTCTTCGTGCCGGGCGCCTCGCGGGTCCTGGAGGTGCCGCCTCTCGCGGGGGGGACGGCGCCGGAGGCGAATCCCGGCCCGCTTCCGCCCGCCCCCGCGCCCGGGGCGCCCTCCCCTCCCCCCGGCCCGCCCCCCTCCGCGCCCGGGGCGCCCTCCCCTCTCCCGTCCCCGCCCGCTCCTCCCGCGCCCGGACCGGCGCGCGCCGGGGGAGAGGCGGAGGCGCTCTCCTGGCCGGTGCAGGGGGTCCTCTACGGCCGCTTCGGCACGCGCCAGGGCGAGCGGCACGACGGGATCGACATCGCCGCCCCGGAGGGCACCGCCGTCACCGCGGCCGCCGACGGCACGGTCCTGTTCTCCGGCGCGCAGTCCGGCTACGGCTCCATCGTGATCCTGAAGCACGCGGGGGGCCTCGTCACCCTGTACGCGCACGCGAGCGAGGTGCTCGTGCGCGACGGCCAGTCGGTCCGCCGGGGGCAGCCCATCGCGCGCGTGGGGCAGACCGGGAAGACCACCGGACCGCACCTGCACTTCGAGGTGCGCGAGGGAACGCGGCCCCGGAACCCGCTCCTCTTCCTCCGCTAGCCGCGCACCGTGCTACTGTCGCCCGCCATGGATGCCGTGCGCGCCCGGATCCGGGACGTCCCGGACTTCCCGCAGAAGGGGATCGTCTTCAAGGACATCACCCCGGTCCTGTCCGACCCCAGGCTCTTCCGGACCGTCATCGACGCCCTGGTGGCGAGGTGGAAGGACGAGCGGATCGACAAGGTGGTCGCGATCGAGTCGCGCGGCTTCATCTTCGGCGCGCCGGTCGCCTACGCCCTCGGGACCGGCTTCACCATCGTGCGCAAGCCGGGCAAGCTGCCCTGGCAGACCATCCGGGAGATCTACGCGCTCGAGTACGGCGAGAGCGCCCTGGAGCTGCACGTGGACGCGGTGGGCCCGGGCGAGCGCATCCTGGTCGTGGACGACGTGCTCGCCACCGGCGGGACCGCCGAGGCGGTGGGGCGGCTGGTGGCGCGGCAGGGGGGCGAGCTGGTGGCCTTCTCGTTCCTGGTGGAGCTCGGCTTCCTGAACGGCGCGCGCCGGCTCGGCCCCGGGCGCGTCCATGCCCTGATCCGGTACTGAGTGGGAGGCTCCGGGCTCCAGACTCCGGGCTCCAGGAGCTTCGGCGACGGCGACGCCCGGCCGAGGCCCGGCGCCTGACGTCCGGGGCCCGGCGGTGGCGTGGTACCCGTGACCCTCCCGGACGCCCTCTGGCTCGCCGCCGCCGGCGGCGCCGCCGTCGCCTGGATCCGGCTCGCCTGGCTGGTCTTGCGCACGCACCGCGCGCTGGGCCGGCTCGACCTCATTTCGCCCGCAGGCGCGGCGCCTTCGCTCTCCGCGGTCGTCCCCTGCCGCGACGAGGCGCGCGGCGTGGAGGCCGCGGTCCGGTCGCTGCTCTCCCAGGACGTTCCCGACCTCGAGGTGGTGGCGGTGGACGACCGGTCCACCGACGGAACGGGGGCGATCCTCGACCGCCTGGCGCGCGAGGACGGGCGCCTCCGGGTGGTGCACGTGGAGGAGCTTCCGACGGCCTGGCTGGGGAAGAACCACGCCTGCCACGTCGGGGGCCTGCGCGCGCGCGGCGACTGGATCCTCTTCACCGACGGCGACGTCCTCTTCGCCCCGGGGGCGCTGCGAAGGGCGCTCGCGTACGCGCGCGCCCTGGGGGTGGGGCACCTGGTGGCGCTGCCGCGCCTCGTGGCCCCCGGGCTCTGGGAGCGGGCCTTCGTCACCTTCTTCGCGGCGGTCGGCTCGGCCGCGCTGCGCCTCTTCGAGCTCTCCCGGCCGGGCACCCGCGGCTTCGCGGGCGTGGGAGCCTTCAACCTGGTCCGGCGCGACGCCTGGCGGGCGGTGGGCGGGCACGAGCGGCTCGCCCTGGAGGTGGTGGACGACGTGAAGCTGGGGCTTCTCCTCCGCCGGAGCGGGGTCCCGCAGGCGGCGGTCCTGTCCGCCGGCCTGGTGGCGGTGCGCTGGCAGCACGGGTTCTTCCCCTCCGTGCTGGGCCTGGTGAAGAACGCCTTCGCCGCGGCCGAGTACCGCCCGCTCGTGTCCGCCGTCTCGTCGGTCGGGCTCGCCTTCCTGGGCGTCGCCCCCCTCGCCGCCCTCCTGCTCGCGTCCTTCGCCCCGGCGCGCGCGCTCGGCCTGGCCGGCCTCGCGCTCGGCGTGGGCGTGCACGCGGCCGTGGCCCGGCGCACCGCGGCCACCTCGGGGCTCGAGGGGCTCCTCCACCCCGCCTGCGCCCTCCTGCTCGCTGGCGCGCTCGCGGCGAGCGCGGTCGCCGCCTCCGCCCGCGGGGCGGTGGTCTGGCGGGGCACCCGCTACCCGCTCGACCGCCTCCGGGCCGGGTGCCTGCGCATGGCCGCGCTCCCGCCCTCCGGCGCGCCGGGGTGGGCGCCGGCTCCCGGCGGGAGCGGGACCGCGGGCGAGCATCGCCCGTGACGGCGCCACACCTGCTTCCGAGGGCGCTCAGCCGGCGAGGTGCCGCTCGCAGAGGCGGGGGAAGTAGACGATCCCGGCGCGGTCCACGTCCGGGTGGCGGACGGGCTTTCGGATGCCGAAGGCCATGGCGCTAGCCCGCGGGCTTGAAGGCGCGGAAGGCGAGCAGGGTGGTGGTGTCGCGGATCCCGGCGATCTTCTGCAGGCGATCCGGGATGACGTCGCCGAACGCCTCGTAGCTCGGCGCGTAGAGCTTCACCAGCAGGTCGTGGTCCCCCGTGACCGAGTGGACCTCCGACACGCCGTCGAGCTCCATGATGGCGTTCGCCACCTCCTCGAGGCGCCCCGGGGCGCACTTCACCATCACGAATGCCACCTTCATCGCGCTCCTCCCCTTGGCACGGCTTCTACCACGGCCGCTCCCCGCCGGCTCCGGACGGCCCGTTCAGGGCCAGGCGGGCGCCGGCCCGTGCCAGTCGGCGGTCACCTCGAGCCACATCGCCAGCCCCGCCCACGGGCCGTAGGGGGCGTACCACCGCTCCACCGTCCGGTCGGACGCCGGACGGCGCCGGCCGCGCAGGGAGGCGATCTTCCCCCGCGACCACGAGTCGAGGGCCAGGTGGTCGTGCCGCCCGAGGAGCCGGAGGAGGTGCTCGCTCGCGTAGGGGCCGAAGCCGTCCAGCTCCCGGATCCGTGCGGCCAGATCGCTCGAGGGAAGCGGCGAGGTGCGCAGCGCCTCCAGGTCGAGCCGGCCCCGGGCCACCGCGCGCGCCAGCGCGGCGAGGAAGGGCGCCCGGTACCCGGCCCGGATCCGGTCCCGGTAGAACCGGGCCGGCCGGGCGGCCATCGCCTCCGGCGACGGGAAGGTCCTCTCGCCCCCTGGCGCCCGCTCCCCGAGCGCCTCGCACAGGTTCGTCACCATGGCCCGCGTCAGCGACCAGGTGCAGTTGGTCGTGCAGAGCGTCTTCACCGCGTCCTCGAAGACGGTCGGGGAGCGGAGCAGGCGCCCCGCCCCCCGCGCCAGCGCCCACCGGAGGTCGGGGAGGTCCCGGCCCCGGCCGCTCGCGCGGACGGCCTCGACCTCCCCGGCGCGCCGCCGGAAGGGCTCGAGGTCCTCGTCGAGGGCCAGGCAGCGCCGCATCGCCTCGCGCGCCTCCTGGGCCTCCGCCGGCCCGAGCCTGCCCCGGGCCAGCGCCCGGAAGGCGAGGCCGCCCGGCGCCTCGGCGACCTCCGCGTACACGATCCGGCCGCCGGGAAGGCGGAGCGGCCTGCCGAGGACGCGGCGCTCCGCGTCATATTGCCACGGTGGCAGGTCGTACCACCCGTGGCTGCGCACGGTCAGGTCGAGGTCGAAGGGGGACGGGACGAGCACGCTTCACCCGCCTGGGGAGTTGGAGTCCATGCGGTCAAGTGGAGTAATCGATCCGCACCGCGATTCCAAACGCCCGGTGCGGGGAGGCCGAGATGATCGACGAGGAGCGCGACCAGGTTCTCGAGGGAGACGAGGGCGAGCCCGAGGTCGGCCGGCACCGCGACGTCGGCCGCCTGATGCTGGAGACCCCCATCTCCGAGCTCAAGCGGGCGGGCGCGGCGACCGTGGCGCCCACCGCCACGGTGGGCCGGGCCGTCGAGGTCATGCGCAAGAAGAGGGTGAGCGCGGTGCTGGTCGTCCAGAGGAAGGGCGGCCGGGATCGGCTCGCCGGGATCTTCACCGAGCGCGACCTGGTGGACCGGGCGCTGGCGGCCCGGTGCTGGCAGCGAGCGCCGGTGAAGAAGTACATGACGGCGCGCCCCGAGACGCTC
>DATIUR010000209.1:0-2253 GCA_035466675.1 Anaeromyxobacteraceae bacterium
GAGCGGAAGCCCCGCGGAGGAGGTCGAGTGAGCGCGGCACGAAGCCGGAGCGGACGTGGAGTGGTACTGGCCCTCGGCGGGGGAGGCGCGGCCGGACTGGCGCACGTCGGCGTCCTCCAGGTCCTGGCCGAGCACGACATCCCGGTGCGGGCGATCGCCGGGACCAGCATCGGGGCCGAGATCGGGGCCTTCTACGCCCGTGGGATGTCGGTGCACGACCTGGAGGCCCTCTCGACGGCGATCGACTGGAAGCAGAGCCTGCAGCTCTTCCTCCCCGACCTGCCCACCGGCGGGCTGGTCTCCGGCGAGCGGATCGTCGACTTCCTCGCCCGGTGGCTCGGCCGGCGGCGCATCGAGCGGCTGCCCATCGGCTACGTGGCGGTGGCGGCGGATCTCATGCGCGGCGAGCAGGTGGTGCTCGACCGCGGCGACCTGGTGCAGGCGGTGCGCGCCAGCATCTCCCTGCCGGGAGTGCTCGCGCCGGTGAAGATCGGGAGGCGCTGGCTCGTGGACGGCGGCGTGGTCAACCCGGTGCCCTTCGACGTCGCGCGGGCGCGGTTCGGGGGGCCCGTGCTGGCGGTCGCGGTGCACGGCGGCGCCCGCCACGCCGCCCCGCGCAGCGGGGAGCTGCCGGTGCCGTCGCCGCAGTGGCCGCGCCACGTGCAGCAGCTGCTGCGGCAGCCCTGGATGGCCCGCCTGCCGGCGCTCCGGGAGGCGCTGAAGGCGCAGGTGAGGAGCGCCCGCGCCCGCGAGCCGCGCTCGAAGCCCTACTGGGTGGCGCGCCGCGTCCTCGACCGCGTGCTCGACGTGGCGGAGAGCGAGATCGTCCGGCTGCGCACCGAGCTGAGCCCGCCCGACGTGATGCTGATGCCCCGGGTCACCGGGATCGGCGGGCTGGAGTTCTACAGGGCGCGCGAGGCGATCGACGCGGGGCGCCGGGCGGCGGAGGAGCGGATCAAGGAGATCCGGGCGCTGCTGAGGTGGGGGGGCCGGAGGCGCGCGGGCCGGGGGCGATCCGCGGGCGGGCGGCCCCGCTCGCCGTAGCGGGGGCCCATTGACCGGGCCGGTGGCCGGCGGCCCGGGGCGGCTGTATAAGGCTCCCCCTTCATGTCCGCCGTCCCGACCCTCTACGCGATCGACTTCGGCACCAGCAACTCGCTCCTCGCCGCCGCGAACGCGGAGCGGGTGTACGACCCGGTGCCGCTCGATCCCGAGGCGTCCGACCCGACGATCCTGCGGAGCATCCTCTGCTTCCCCGACGCGGGCGGCGTCTTCGTCGGGACCGAGGCGCTCCGCACGTTCATCGAGCACGGGGCGGAGGGACGGCTGCTCCGCTCCATCAAGCACCACCTCGGCTCGCGCTCGTTCCGCGGGACGATCATCCGGGGGCGCATGGTGTCGGCCGAGGAGCTGGTCGGCGCGGTGCTGCGCCAGATGAGGGTCCGGGCGGATGCGCACTTCGGGACCGAGGTCCGGCGCGCGCTGCTCGGGCGCCCCGTCCACTTCGACGGCGAGGACGACGCCTTCGCAGAGGCCCGCCTCCGCAAGGCGGCGGCGCTCGCCGGCTTCGAGGAGGTCCACTTCCTCCCCGAGCCCGTGGCGGCGGCGCGAGCCTTCGGCGCCGCCTCCCGGCGCGACGAGCTGGCCCTGATCGGCGACTTCGGCGGCGGGACCTCCGACTTCACGGTCTTGCGGCTGGGCCCGCGGGAGCTGGAGCGCGGCGACGTGCTCGCCGTGGGGGGCGTGGCGGTCGCCGGCGACGCGCTCGACGCGTCCCTCATGCGGGCGCAGGTCGCCCGCCACTTCGGCGCGGAGGTGCAGTACCGCGCGCCGTTCGGGAAGAACGTCCTTCGGATGCCCCGGGGGATCGTCCAGCACCTCTGCTCCCCCGCCCACCTGCCGATCCTCCAGCGGCGCGACATCGCCAGCTTCCTCGCCGACGTGCGCCGCTGGTCCCTGTCGGACGAGGACCGCCGCAGGATGGACCAGCTCACCGCCCTCGTGGAGGAGACCCAGGGGTTCCACCTGTTCGAGGCGATCGAGCGGGCGAAGCGCGAGCTCTCCTCGGCCACCAGGGCCACGATCGACTTCTCCCACCCAGGCATCCGGGTGCGGGAGCCGGTCACCCGCTCGGGCTTCGAGGAGGCGAGCCGCCGGGAGGTGGACGCGATCCTGCGCTGCCTCGACGAGACGGTCCGGTCGGCGGGCGTGGCGCCCGCCGACATCGGCGTGGTCTGCTGCACCGGCGGAACG
>DATIUR010000210.1:0-6955 GCA_035466675.1 Anaeromyxobacteraceae bacterium
CCACCTCGACCCACTCCCCGCGCTGGTGCGCCTGCGCGGTCGCCCCCGGGCCCAGGTTCACGGCCGGGACGCCGTGCGCGGAGAGGCGGGCCACGTCGGTCCAGGCCTGCTTCGGCTCGGCCGGCACGCCGCCCCGCTCCGCCAGCCGGCGCACCAGGGGGTGATCGGCGAAGGCCGGGCAGGCGGGAGAGAGGTCGGTCAGCGTCGCCTCGGCGCCGAAGCGCGCCGCCAGCGCCCGCACCTCCTCGGCGGCCGCCTCCAGGGTGCGGTCGGGCGCGAAGCGGAAGTTGAGGTTGAGCGTGCACCGGTCGGGCACCACGTTCCGGGCCCGGCCGCCCTCGATCCGCGTGACGCTCGCCACCTCGCGGTAGACGTGTCCCCCGGAGAGGGCCTCGCGCGGCGGGCGCGCCGCCAGCTCCTGGAGGAGCGCGCCGGCGCGGTGGATCGCGTTCTCGCCCTGCCACGGACGGGCGGAGTGAGCCGCACGGCCGGTGAAGACGAGCGTGGCATGGATCGAACCCACGCAGCCGAGCTGGAGCACGTTGTCGGTCGGCTCGAGGCAGATGGCGAGCGAGGCCCGGGAGACCTCCGGGGCCTCGCGCAGCACGTCGGCGAGCTCGTTCTCGAGGTAGGGCCCCTCCTCGCGCGCGTACAGGACCAGCAGCAGGTCGGCGAAGCGCGCCCGGCGGGGCATCCGCTCGGCCAGCTCCATCATCACGGCCAGGCCGCCCTTCATGTCGGTCGCCCCGGCGGCGACGATGCGCCCGTCCGCGCGGCGCGGGGGCTTCCCCCGGTCCTCCTCGTGCAGGGGGATGGTGTCGAGGTGGCCGCACAGGGCCAGCAGGGGGCGGCCCTCCGCCGGCGCCTCGCCGTCCACCCGCACCACGAGCGAGTCCTTCACCCGGCGCACCGCGGGGAAGCGCGCCCGCGCCCACCGCTCCACCTCGTCGCAGAGGGCCCGCTCCGAGCCGATGGGCGACGGGATCCGGCAGAGCGCCAGCGTGCGCTCCGCCAGCGCCTCGGCCAGGTCCGGGCCGGCCTCGGTCACACCTGCACCTCGAAGTCGCGCAGGGCCTCGTTGAGCGACACCTTCCGGTCGGTGGAGAGGTTCCGCTTCCCCACCACGAGCGCGCAGGGGATCTGGTAGGTGCCGGCCGGGTACTGCCTGGGGCGCGTGCCGGGGATGACCACCGAGCGGGCCGGGACGCGTCCCTTGTGGACCACCTCCTGGGGCCCCGTCACGTCGATGATGGGCGTGGAGGCGGTGATGACCACGTTCGCCCCCAGCACCGCCTCCTCCTCCACCAGCACGCCCTCCACCAGGATGCAGCGGCTGCCGATGAAGCAGCCGTCCTCGACGATGTTGGGGCGGGCGCCGGGCGGCTCGAGCACGCCGCCGATCCCGACGCCCCCGGCCACGTGGACGTTGGCGCCCACCTGGGCGCAGGAGCCGACCGTGGCCCAGGTGTCGATCATGGTCCCGGCGCCGACGCGGGCCCCGATGTTCACGAAGGAGGGCATCAGCACCACGCCCGACTCGAGGTGAGCGCCGTAGCGCGCCACCGCGCCCGGCACGGCCCGCACGCCGGCCGCCTCCAGGTCGCGCTTGAGCGGGATCTTGTCCCGGCTCTGGAACGGGCCGAAGTCGTGCCGCTCCATCACGGTCACGGCGAAGTACAGGTTCACCGCCTGCATCAGCCAGGCGTACACCTTCCACTCGCCGTTCACCTTCTCCGCGATGCGCAGCTCCCCGCGGTCGAGCGCGTGGATGGACTGCACCACCGCGGCCCGGTGCACCGGATCGGCCAGCTTCGCCCGGTCGGCGAACGCGGCGCCGACCCGCCTCTCCACCTCGGACCAGTCGTTCATCTCACCCTCGCCCAGGCCTCGATGGCCTCCTCGCACTCCGCCAGCGTCGGCACCAGCGCCACCCGCACCCAGCCCTCGCCGGCCGCGCCGAAGGCCGTCCCGGGCGCGACCACGATCCCCTCCTCGAGGAGGGCCGTGGCGTAGCTCGCCGACGTGTGACGCTCCGGCACGCGCACCCACAGGTAGAGCGTGGCCTGGCACGGCGCGGCGTGCAGGCCGCGCTCCGCGAGGAACCGCAGGAAGCGGTCGCGCTTCGCCCGGAAGATCTCGCGCCGCTCGGCGGCGTGCCGGTCGTCCGACCAGGCCGCCTCCGCGGCGGCCGCCACGAACCCGGGCGAGGCCACGCCGGGATGGCCGCGCAGGCGGCGCAGCGCGGCCAGGAGGTCCGCGTCGCCGGCCACGAAGCCGGTCCGGTAGCCGGTCATCCCGCTCCGCTTCGAGCAGGAGTGGACGGCGAGGACGTTCTCCACCTGCACCTCCAGCATCGAGGGGGGCGGGTCGCCGAAGTAGACGTCGGCGTAGCACTCGTCCGAGACGGCCACGAAGCCGTGCTCCAGCGCGGCCCGGCCCACCCGGGCCAGGTACTCGCGCGGCGCCACCGCGCCGGTCGGGTTGTGCGGGTAGGAGACCCAGAAGAGGAGCGTCTCGCGCAGGGTCGCCGCGCCCACGTCGTCGGGCTCGAGCAGGAAGCCCTTCGAGGCGGCGAGCGGCACCTTCACCACCTCGAGCCCGGCGAAGCGGGCCCCCGCCTCGTAGGAGGGGTAGCCCGGATCCGGGATCACCACCTTGCGGCGGCGCGGGTCGCCGGCGAAGGCGAGCGGCAGGTGGAAGATGGCCTCCTTGGCGCCCGCCGCCGCGATCACCTGCGACTCCGGGTCGAGCGACACGCCGAAGCGGCGCCGGAGCCACCCCGCCGCGGCCCGCCGCAGGCCGGGCGTGCCGAGGGGGCTCGGGTACCGGGAGACCTCCGGGACCGCGGCGCGCAGGGCCTCGCGCACGAAGGCCGGCGTCGGCTCCAGGGGGTCGCCGACCCCGAAGTCGAAGAGCCGCTTTCCCGCGGCGGCGAGCGCCCGCCGGCGCTCGTCCAGCTCCGCCATGAGGTTCTTCTGGACCTGGTCGAGGACCGGGTTCTTCGGGGCGTTCCGCACGGAGGCGAGGACTGTATCGAACTCGCGGAGATGATGCATTATGAGCGCCGCATGCTCCACTACGACGTGGTGGTCATCGGGAGCGGCCCGGCCGGCGAGCGCGGGGCCACCCGCGCCGCCTACTACGGCAAGAAGGTGGCGATCGTCGAGAAGGAGGCGGTGCCGGGCGGCGCCTGCGTGAACACCGGCACCATCCCCTCCAAGGCGCTCCGGGAGACGGCGGTGGCGGTGGCGCAGGCGCGGGGACGGGCCGCCTTCGGCGTGGAGTTCAAGCTCTCCGGGGCGGTGACCGTCCCGCAGCTCATGGGCCGGCGCGACGTCGTCACCGCCCACGAGCACCAGCGGATCCGCTCGAACCTCACCTCGCTCGGGGTGGAGATGTTCCGGGGCGACGGCAGCTTCCTCGCGCCGAACCGGATCCTGGTGACGCCGTCCGATCGCGGCCAGATCGAGCTCGAGGCGGACGTGATCCTGCTCGCCACCGGGACCCGGCCCGCCCACCCCAGCACCGTCCCCTTCGACCACCAGCGGATCTACGACTCCGACTCGATCCTGATGCTCGACCACCTGCCGCGCTCCCTGGCCGTGCTGGGCGCCGGCGTGGCCGGGTGCGAGTACGCCTCGATCTTCGCGGCGCTGGGCGTGGCCGTGTGGCTGGTCGACTCGCGCGACCGCGTCCTTCCCTTCCTCGACTCCGAGATCTCGCTCGCCCTCGAGGAGCTGATGGCGGCGCAGGGCGTGCACCTGCACCACGGCACCCGGGCGCTGCGCGTCGAGCCGGGCGGCCGGGACGTGCTCGTCACGCTCGACGACGGCTCGCGGCTGGTGGCCGAGAAGGTCCTGGTGGCGGCCGGCCGGGTCGGCAACGTGGAGACCCTGAACCTGGAGGCCGCCGGGCTGCACGCCGACGAGAAGGGTATCCTGAAGGTGAACCAGTGGTACCAGACGAACGTCCCGCACGTGTACGCGGCCGGCGACCTGGTCGGCTTCCCGGGGCTCGCCTCCACCTCCATGGAGCAGGCCCGCGTGGCGATGACGCACGCCTGCGGCGGCGGCGCGGTCCAGAGGTTCTCCGAGCTGCTCCCGGTCGGGATCTACACGGTGCCCGAGCTCTCCTCGGTGGGCGAGAGCGAGGAGGCGCTGCGCGCCCGGCGGGTCCCCTACGTGGTGGGCCGGGCGCGGCTCGCCGACAACGCGCGGGCGAACCTCATCGGCGAGCCCATCGGGTTCCTGAAGCTGCTCGCCTCGCCCGAGGACGGGAAGATCCTGGGGGTGCACTGCATCGGCCCGCACGCCTCCGAGCTCGTCCACCTCGGCTCGGCGGTGATGGCCCTGGGGGGCACGCTCGACTACTTCGAGGAGGCCGTCTTCAACTACCCGACCCTGGGCGACGCCTACAAGTACGCCGCGTACGACGCGCTCGCCAAGCTGCAGAACCGGAGCTGGCGCCCGCTCGAGCTGGCGCGGAAGGCGTGAGTCGGTTTCCGTAGAGCACGCCTATCGGACGTAGACTGCGGGTTCGAGTTCCTGGCCTCCGGCCTACACTCCACGCAGCTTCACGACCTTGCCACCCACCCGCGCGACGACTTCGAGCTCACCACCAACCGCCTCGACGTAGCGCCGCAGCGTGGATAGCAAGTGGTCGTCCCTCCGCTCGGCGCGCGACAGCTCCGACTGTCTCATCTTCGCGGCGCGCGCGACTTGCTCCTGGGTCTTCCCGGCGGCCTGCCGGAGCTCGCGCAGGTTCATCTCGAGGACCTCGCGCCCGGCGAGGCGCTCCGCCTCCGCGATCTCCTCGCGCGTGAAGAGCCTCCTCTCGATCTGCTTCCAGCTCTTCGTCTTCATCGCTTGCCTCCCCTCTCCAGGTCCTCGAGGTGCGCCACCCAGAGTTGCTCCGCCTCGAGGATGGCCCGCTCGTAGAACCGCTTGTCACCGCCCTTGTCGCCACCGAGCAGGAGCAACGCTTCCCGCCTCGGGTCGAAGGCGTAGATGATCCGCAGCGGGCTCGCCCCGCGCTTCGGGCGAAGCTCGCGAAACGGGTGCTTCGTGCCCTTCAGGGCGCTCGAGTACGGCTCGCCCAGGGCTATCCCCGCCTGCTCCAGGATCTTCACGACCTGGAGCACGGCCTTCTGCTCCCGGCGGCTCAAGCTCTCGATCCACCGCTCGAATTCCTCGGTCGCTCGGACGACGGCCATGCGGCTCTCTACCGCCGCCGTCGGACATCGACGCAGTCCCAACTATACGCTTCACCCCATATGACGTCAAGCTCATACCGGGAGGGCGGGATCCGAAGGCATCTGGATCTCGAGCGATGTGATGGCGCTCCGGAGAAGTCCTTCTGGGTCGTACACCCGACACCGAATCGTCACCCGACCCCCAAGAACGCGCGCACCCGCTCCGCTGCGGAGCCGGGATCCTCGCGCGACAGGAGCCAGGCGGTGACGGCGAAGGGGACGCCGTCCTCGCCCACGGGGCGGATTCGCGGCGGATCACCTGCGCATCATGCCGGCGACCGGTCCCGGAGCGCCATCGCCCGCCGACGGACGTAGACTGCGGGTGAATGACTCAGGACAGGTGGTGCGGCGCCAGCTGGTCCATGGGCACGTCGAGCATCCGCCCGTTGGGGAGCAGGTTCATGGGGACCGGCTTCCCGGCCGCGACGAGCTTCCACCGCTCGCAGCGGGACCAGTCCCCCTCGCAGTAGTAGGCCTGCCAGACGCGGAGCGACGACTTCATCGCGAACTGCTTGAAGAGGGGGCACGCATCGACCCGCGCGCATGCGGCCATGTCGACCTCCACCAACGGGGGAGCCCGAAGCAATCGGAATTTTACGTCCCGCGGAGGGTCTCGCCCAGACGGGCGAGCGCGGCGGTTCGTCGCCGGACTCCCGGTTCAGGGCCCACGAGGGTCGCCCCGCCCGCACGTTCACCCCGAGCAGGAGCCCGTGTCCCACCGGACGCGCTCTCGGATCCGCTGGGCGAGCCAGGTGCCCAGGGCGACGCCGAGACCGGTGGCGAGGGCGAGCGCCTTCCCCTCGCCGAGCTGCACGAGGAGCACGCCGGGGCAGCCTCCGGTGAGCGCCCAGCCCGCCCCGAAGAGGATCCCTCCCGGCACCGTCCCGGGGTGGACGGGGCGCGCGGGCAGCGCGGGCCCGCGCCGGCCGAGGAGCGCGAAGCCGACGCCGGCCAGGGCCACCCCGCCCAGGTAGGTGAGGAAGAGCCGCCCGTTCTCGAGCAGGAACATCCGCTGCATCTCGCCGAAGTCGGAGAAGCCGGTCTGCCCGAGCGCGAAGCCGAGCGCGACCCCGAAGGCACCGAGGCGCAGGTGGGGCGCGAATGCCCTCATCCCGCCCCTCCCGCGAGCAGGAAGGTGGTGCCGACGGCGGCGGCGAGGAAGCTCGCCGCGGCCACCAGGCTCCCCGGCTCGAGCCGCGAGCAGCCGGAGAGGCCGTGGCCGGACGGGCAGCCGGCCGCCAGCGTGGTGCCGAGGCCGACCAGCACGCCCCCCGCCACCAGGATCCCGACGGCGCGCGCGCCGGTGCCGGCGAAGGCCTCGAAGGCCGCCCCCAGCCCCGGCCCGGCCGGCGCGCCGCGGACGAGGCGCGAGAGGAGCCCGCCCAGGGCGAGCGCGACGAGGAAGGTGGCGTGGGCGGCCAGGGTCGGGCGCGGCCCGAGCGCCCGCCGCGGTCGGGGAGGCTCCCCGGCCGGACCGCCCTCGATCTCCATGCCGGCGGCGCGGGCCTCCGCCATGGCCTGGCGCGTCGCCTCGTCCAGCGCGTTCCGCACCGCGTCCGTCTGCGAGGCGAGCCGCGCCTCGACCTCCTCGATGCGCCGCTCCTCGCGGAAGCGGAGGAAGCGCCCCCAGATGCCGGAGATGCCGAGCGGCCGGCGCACCGCCAGCCAGAAGGCGACGGTGACGAGGCCCAGGGCGGGCGCGCC
>DATIUR010000211.1:0-10374 GCA_035466675.1 Anaeromyxobacteraceae bacterium
AAGGGAGGGTTCGGCTGGACGAAGACGCAGGCCACCCTCCCCTACACGATCGCCATCGGCTGCTTCGCCGTCATGATGGTGCCGGCAGGCCGGCTCCAGGACCGGTTCGGCCCACGGGTGGTGGCCTCGGCCGGCGGCGTCCTCACCGGCGCCGGCCTGCTGGTGGCCAGCCTCGCCTCGCCCGCCTCCACGCTCCCGGCGCTGCTCGGCTTCGGCCTGCTGGCCGGGACCGGCTTCGGGCTGGGCTACGCGGCGGCCACGCCGGCGGCGGTGAAGTGGTTCCCGCCGGAGAGGAAGGGGCTCGTCACCGGCCTGGTGGTGGCCGGCTTCGGCGTGGCACCCGTCTACATCGCGCCGCTCTCGAAGCACCTGCTCGCGACCTACGGCGTGGGCCCGTCGTTCCGGATCCTCGGGATCGCCTTCCTGGTGGTGGCGACGTCGTTCGCCCAGCTCATCCGCAATCCCCTCATGGCGCCCCACCTGGTGGACAAGGCGGTGGCCGGCGAGCCCCTGCCCGTCGCCGTGAACGAGACCTGGCGGGAGATGCTCCGTGCGCCGCGCTTCTGGTCGCTCTGGCTCCAGTACGCCTGCGCCGCCACCGCCGGGCTCATGATCATCGGCCACATGGCCAAGATCGTGGCGGTGCAGTCGGGGAACGCCATCCAGATCGGCTTCGTCTTCGTGGCGCTCCTCGCCACCTTCAACGCCGGCGGACGCGTCGTGGCCGGGATCATCTCCGACAAGATCGGCCGGGTGGTGACCATCGCGCTCGTCTGCATCGCGCAGGCCTCGACGATGTTCTTCTTCTCCGGCTTCTCCACCATCTCCGCCTTCGTGGTGGGCTCGGCCGCGGTCGGGTTCAGCTACGGCGCCACGCTCTCCCTCTTCCCGGCCACCGTGGCCGACGAGTGGGGAACGAGGAACCTCGGCCTCAACTACGGGATCCTCTTCACCGCCTGGGGGGTGGGCGGCGTCTTCGGCCCGACCCTGGCCGGGAAGATCGCCGACGCGACCGGCTCCTACGCCGGGGCCTACACGGTGGCGGGCGCGCTGCTCATCCTGGCCGTGTTCCTGGCCATGTTCCACTACGTGAACGTGTCGGTGAGCCTGCCCGAGCGCGAGGTCCGGATCCGCTTCGGCGGGAAGCCCGGCCAGGCCGAGTCCGAAGCGGCCTGACGAGGCTCTCAGGGCGCGTCGAGGACCTCCCGCGCCCTGGCGAGGAGGGCGCTGGGCGTGAAGGGCTTGGCCAGGAAGTGCACGCCGGGGTCGAGCACGCCGTGGTGGGTGATGGTGTTCTCGGTGTACCCGGACATGTAGAGCACGCGGGTCTCGGGCCGGAGGCGCCCCAGCGCCTCGGCGAGCTCCCGGCCGCTCATGTCCGGCATGACCACGTCGGTGAGGAGGAGGTGCACCGGCCCGGCGGCGCGCGCGGCCATTTCCAGCGCCTCCTTCCCGCCGCCGGCCTGGAGCACCTGGTAGCCCGCCTCGCTCAGGGCCCTGGCGGCCAGCTCGCGGACGGCGGGCGCGTCCTCGGCCACCAGCACCGTCTCGCTCCCGCGATGGTCGCGCGGAGCGGGACGGGGCGCGGGTGCCGGTGCGGCCTCCTCGCAGCGCGGCAGGTAGACCTTCACCGAGGTGCCATGGCCCTGCTCGCTGTAGACCCACACGTGGCCCCCGGCCTGCCTGACGATGCCGTAGACGGTGGCGAGGCCGAGGCCGGTCCCGTGCCCGGTGGGCTTGGTGGTGAAGAACGGCTCGAAGAGATGGGCCCGGGCCTCCGGCGACAGGCCCACGCCGGTGTCGCTCAGCGCGAGGAGGACGTGCGGGCCGGGCCGGACGCCGGGGTGCGTCCCGGCGTAGCGCTCGTCGAGCTCGACGTTGGCCGTCTCCAGCGTGAGCTTGCCGCCCCGGGGCATGGCGTCGCGGGCATTCACCGCGAGGTTGAGAACCACCTGCTGGATCTGCGCCGGGTCGGCCTTGACGCGCCACAGGCCCGGGGCGGGGGCGACCGCCAGGTCCACGTCCTCGCCGAGCACCCGGCGCAGGAGGCGCTCCGCGTCCCGGATCACCTCGTTCAGGTCGATCACCCTCGGAGCGACCATCTGGCGGCGCGCCACGGCCAGCAGCTGAAGGGTGAGATCGCGCGCCCGCTCGCCCGCGCTGCGGATCTCGGCGACGTCCTCCAGGCTGGGATGCCCCGCGCGGATGTCCTGCTCCAGGAACTCGGCGTATCCCAGGATGGCGACCAGCAGGTTGTTGAAGTCGTGGGCCACCCCGCCGGCGAGGCGCCCCACGCTCTCCAGCCTCTGGGTCTGGTGGACCTGCTCCTCGAAGCGGCGCTGCTCGGTGACGTCGCGGCTGTTGGTCACGATGCCGGCCACCGCCGGGAGGTGGAGCAGGTTGCGCGCCTCGGCCTCCAGGTGCCTCCACCGCCCGTCGCGGTGCCGCACGCGGAACGCGGTTCTCCGCGAGACGCCCGGTAGCTTCGCCAGGGCCAGGAACTCCGCGGCCACCCGCGGGGCGTCGTCGGGGTGGACCCAGCCGAGGTGGCTCGTGCCGACGAGATCCTCGGGAGCGAACCCGAGCACGTCCGCCGAGGAGGGGCTGGCGAAGGAGATCGCGCCGCGCCGGTCGAAGACGATGATGAGCTCCGTCGAGCGCTCGATGAGCGCCCGGAACCGCTCGTCGCTCTCCCGGAGCCGCTGCTCGACCCGCCGCTGCTCGGTGACGTCGGAGAGGGCGCCGACCACCGCCGGCCTTCCCCCCTCGTCCCGGACCCGCCGGAGCTGGTCCCGGATCCAGCGCCAGCTCCCGTCCCGGTGGCGGAAGCGGTATTCCTGGATCACCTGCCCCTCGGTGAGCGCCCGCGCCCTGCCGGCCACGGCCGCGGCGCGGTCGTCCGGGTGGACCTTCTCGGCCCAGGCGCCCGGATGGGCGACGTCGCTGGACGACCAGCCCAGCACCCGCTCCACGTTCTCGCTCACCGTCGCGAGCGACGGGCCGTCCGGGCCGAGACGCAGAGAGTAGACCACCGAGGGCGAGAGCGACAGCAGGTGCCGGAGCCGGCTCTCCTGCCGGCGAGCCCCCTTCGCGGCGCCTTCGCGCCGCGCTTTCGGGCGTGCCGGCCGGGCCGGACGCATCGTTCTCCTCCCCCTTGCGGGCCAGGAGGTCACCCGCGCCGTGAAATCATACCGCGAGTGAGGAGCCCCTGTCACCCCGGGAAGGACCGGACTCGCCCTCCGCCCGGAGCGCGGGTCCGCTACCCTCGCCCGCGCAGTGCCGGCGCCACCAGCGCCGCCCACGCCAGCACCGCGCCGGCGAAGGCGGCGCCCGCCACGCCCAGCCACTCCGGGATCCGCGCCAGGTCCAGGCCCGCCAGGATCCGGCCGGCGAAGGCGAGCGCCAGGAGCGCCGCCATGGCCCGCAGGGCTGCCGGGCTCCCGGCGAGTCGCTCGGGCCGGCCGCCGTGCGAGAGCACCACGTGCGCCGCCACCGCCAGGGCGAGCTGGGCGAAGCCGCCCACGAAGACGACGTGGAGCGCCGCGGTCCTCAGGCGCGGCAGGAGCGCGGCCAGCCAGAACCCGGCCGGCACGAGCCACGCCGCCAGCCAGGCCAGGCGCCGGTGCAGCCCCGGCGCGCTGGGCGGCCGGTCGATGCGCGCCGCCAGGACCAGCACCAGCGTGGCCACCAGGGCCCGCAGCGCCACGCCCGCGCGCTGCTCCACCAGGACCTCGAGCGGAAAGGACCCGTAGAAGGCGGCCGCGCCGAGCGCGTGCCAGAGCATCCGGCCCGGCTGCGAGCCGTCCGCCCGGCCGCCGGGCGGCGCCTCCCGGGTGAGCTGGGGAAGGAGCACCCCGCCCATGCCGAGCACGAGCCCCGCCACGAAGCCCTGCGTGAGGAGCCCCCGGCCGATGGCCCACAGGCGGGGGCCCCAGGAGGCCCCGGCCAGGCTCGACCCGGCCACGAGGAGCGCCCCCGCCGCCCCGGCGACGAGCGCCACGGGGACCCAGACGAGGACGGCCGGGACCCGCCCCCGCGCCAGGGCCCTGCCCAGCCGCGGCGCCGCGAAGCCCAGCACCACCACCACGAGCCCGAGCCAGAGCCCGTGAGCGAGCGCGTTCTCGCCGACCCAGGCGCAAAGGACGGCCCCGGCGGGGAGCGCCAGCGCCGCGATCATCTCCACGGCGTCCGGCGCGGACGTCTCGGTCCGCCGCGGGAGGAAGGTGAAGAGGAAGCCCACCGCGAACGTGGTGAGGAACCCCTCGATCTGGGCCACCGAGTGGAAGAGGCCCAGGGCGCCGCCTCCGGCACCGCGGAGCGGGAAGGGCAGCACCGCCGCCACGGCGAGCGCCGCCCCCAGCGGGAAGAGGAGCCGGTACGGCTCGCGGCGCCATCCGGGCGCGGCGAGATGCGGGGGCGGCATCGCGCCGCAGTCTACGCGGACGCCCCCGTGCCGCGCCGCCCCCCACCCCCGCCCGGGGCTACTCCTCCTCCGGCGGTTCGCCCGGCAGGGGCCTGACCTCGATCGCCTCGCCCCGGTCCTGGGCCATCCGGCGCCGCCACGCCTCGGGGTAGTCGGGGTGCGTGACCTTGCCCTTCTCGTCGCGCACGTTGCCGTCCAGGTACTTCACCACCAGGCTCTCCCAGAGCTTGCGCCAGCGCGCCGTGACGAGGTCGCCCTGCTCCGCCGAGTAGGCCGTCAGGTAGTCGCGGGCCAGGGCGGGCGACTGCGCGTGGAGGGCGAGCGCCGCCTTCTCGAGGTCGGCCTGCCGGGAGAAGAAGCCGCCCTCCAGCTCGCCCTGCACCTTCTGGACGTCCCGCATCACGTCCCAGTACCGGTTGCCGTAGGCCCAGTTGGAGACGGCGTTGAAGACCCAGAAGGCCGAGTCCCAGCTGAACCGGTCGAAGCTGCCCGCCCCCGCGCCGAAGGTCGCCGGCACCCGCCAGTTCCCGCAGTACTGCGGGACGTAGACGGTGCTGAAGGTGTCGTCCAGGCCGAACCAGAGGACGCCGCCGATGGGGGCGGGCAGCGAGGCCCGGGCCTGGGCCACGAAGGAGTAGCCGGTCTGCTGCGTGGAGATGGCGCGCTCGTTCACGTAGCGCTTCCCGTCCACCTGCCAGGTGAGCGGCCGCCACCGGTAGGGCAGCGCGAACGGCCCGGCCCCGACCCCCTTCGACAGGTCCAGCTCGGTCCCCTCGAAGTGGTCCCGCATCAGCTCCATCACGTCGCGGGCCGACAGCGGCCGGTCCGGCTTCACCCAGATCGGAAGCCGCGGCCCGCCGGCCTTCCCCGTGGCATGGTCGGCGGAGAGGTCGAGCGAGGGGGCGACCCGCCGGAAGACGTTCCAGACCCGCGCCTCGCAGGCGCGCAGGGCGGAGAAGGTGAGTGGAGCGTAGACGTCGGCGAAGCTGAACTCCTCGTCCTTGCCGGTGAACCAGCCCTTCTCCCGCGCGAACGACACGACGTCCCTGGCGTAGAGCGTGCTCTTCGGGTCGTCGCGCGGGAAGGTCCGGATGCGCGGGTGGTTGGCGTGGGCCGAGACGGTCCCGTCGGGGAGCCGGCGGGCCACCCAGACCGCGCCCCGCCGGTCCTTCCCCTTGCCGACCATCTCGAGGATCCAGACCTCCTTCGGATCGGCGATGGAGAAGGACTCCCCCTCGCTCGCGTACCCGTACTCGGCCACGAGGTCCGTCATCACCTGGATCGCCTCGCGGGCGGTGCGGGCCCGCTCGAGCGCGAGGAACATGAGGCTGCCGTAGTCGATGATGCCCTTCGGGTCGACCAGCTCCTTGCGCCCTCCGAAGGTGGTCTCCGCCAGCGAGACCTGGTGCTCGTTCATCTGGCCGACGACGGCGTACGTGACCGGCGCCTGCCGGATGCGGCCCAGGAACTTGCCCGTGTCCCACTCGTACACGTCCCGCATCGCGCCGGGCGGGTGCTTGCCGGCCGGCGCGTGGGCGAGCTCCCCGTACAGCTCGTGGGAGTCGGCGGCGTAGGTGATGAAGGTCGAGCCGTCGGAGCTGGCCCCGCGCGCGACCAGGATGCTCGTGCAGGCGGCGGCGGGGCGGGGTGCGGCGAGGGCGGCGGCGAGCGCGAGGGCGGACAGGAGCGGCTTGCGGGGCATGGCCGCGCAGGATACCCGATCGCCGGGTGGCGGCCAGCCCGGGGGCCCGGTCGCGCGGGGCGGCCTGCGCCGTTCCGCCCTCAGCAGGGCAGGCCGAGCGCCCGGGCGATCCAGGCGGCGGACGCGACCAGCGCGCCGTCGGCGCCCGCCGCCCCGACCAGCTGGACGCCGACGGGCAGGCCGGCGGGCCCGCGCCCGGCCGGAAGCGAGAGGCAGGGCACCCCCAGGAGCGTCCAGATCCGGTTGAAGGCGGGATCGCCCGTGGCCTCGAGCCCGCGCGGCGCCTCCCCCGGGGCCGAGGGCGTGAGGAGGACGTCGAGCCCCGAGAGGTGCGCCCCGAGCGCCTCCCGGCAGCGCGCGGCCTGCTCGCGCGCCTCGGCCTCGCGTCCGCGCCCCACCTCCTCCCCCTCGCGCAGGAAGTCGCGCAGGACCGGCGAGAGGAGATCGCCGTGCCGGGCGCGGATGGCGGCGAACGTGCGCGCCGCCTCGGCGGCCATGATGGCGCGCTGCGCGGCGGCCAGGCCGTCGAAGGCGCGGCCGAGGTCGAGCTCCCCCACGGACGCCCCCGCCCGCGCCAGCGCCCGGGCCACCTCCTCGACCCGATCCCGCGTGGCGGGCTCGGCCAGAGGCCACTGCTCCGTCCGGCAGAGCGCCACCCGGGGCGGCTCCCGCCGGGGCGGCGCGGCGGCGGGCGCCCCCATCGCCTCGAGGAGGAGGGGGACGGCGGCGAGGTCGCGCGCGAAGACGCCGATGGTGTCCAGCGAGGGGGCGAAGGGCAAGACGCCCTCCATCGGCACCAGGCCGTGGGTGGGCTTCATGCCGACGACGCCGCAGAACGAGGCGGGCCGGATCACCGATCCGGCCGTCTGCGTCCCGATGGCCGCGGGGACGAGGCTCGCCGCCACGGCCGCGGCCGAGCCGCTCGACGATCCGCCCGGGGTGCGCCCGGGGTCGTGCGGGTTCCGCGTCTTGCCGGGGCGGTAGAAGGCGAGCTCGGTCGTGACCGTCTTGCCCAGGATCACCGCCCCCGCGGCCCGGAGCCTGGCCACGCAGGCCGCGTCCCGGCCGGGCCGGCGGCCGCGGTGGACCGGCGACCCGCACTCGGTGGGCAGGTCGGACGTGTCGACGATGTCCTTCACCGCCACCGGGAGCCCGTGGAGCGGCGGCCGGGGCCCGGCGGCGTCCGCGCGCCGCGCCGCGTCGAGGACGGCGGCCGGGTCGAGGTGCTCGAAGGCGCCCACCCGAGGCTCCTCGGCCGCGATCCGCTCGAGGCAGGCGCGAGCCAGCTCCTCGGCCGAGAGCCGGCCGGAGCGGAGCAGGGCCACCGCCTCGGCGGCCCCCAGGTCGTGAAGGGGTGTCACGGAGCCATCCTACGACGATCGTGTGGTAATGGTGCGCATGGCGCGGCGCTGGGACCGTCCCGAGGAGCACGACGACCTGCTCCTCCTCGTGGACCCCGACGACGCGCACCGTCAGCACGTGTTCCCGCACCTCTCGGCGCTGGCGGGCAAACGCCGGGTGGACGTGCTCGGGCGCTATCCGCGCTACCGCATCGTGACGGCGGAGGACGGCGTGACGGCCCTGGAGCGGGCGGAGCCGGGAACCACCGTCGCCGCGGTCGACCTGGTGCTCCCCCGGCTCGACGGCCTCGATCTGGTCCGAAGGCTCCGGGAACGCTTCCCCGACGCGGCCATCCTCGCCTTCGGCGCCTTGGCGCCGCCGTCCGAGGCGGTGGCGGCCGTGATGGCGGGGGCGGACTACTTCCTCGAGCTGCGCGAGGGGGCGGCTGCGAAGGCCTTCGAGCGGGCCCTCGACCTGGCCCTCGACCGGCGCCGGCTCGCCCGCGTGATCGAGCGGAGCGAGGCCGAGTCGGAGTGGGCGCGCGGCCGGCTGACCCAGATCTCGGGCGAGCTGGGGAGGATGCTGCCCCGTGCCGCCAGGAGCCTGGAGCCGCGGGACCTCCTGCCCTTCGACGAGGCGGCACGCCGCTACCTCGCCGCGGCGGCGCGCCTCTTCGAGGGGGAAGCGCCCGAGCTGGCGCGGCGCCTGGGCGTCTCCTACTTCGCCCTCCGTCGCCTGCTCGCGCGCTACGACGTGCCCTTCCCCAAGCGGACCCGCCTGCCCGACCGCCGCTGAGGACCGGCCGCCCCCCGTCCGGGGCGCAAGCGGCCTCTCCGCGACAATTGAACGAAGCGTGGCCGGCGGTTAGGTCTAGCGCGGCATCGCGCCAGAGGGCCCCCCATGGACCAGCACCCCGACATCGATCCCCAGGAAACGCGCGAGTGGCTCGAGGCGCTCGACGGCGTGCTCGAGCGGGAAGGGCCCGAGCGGGCGCACTTCCTCGTCGAGCAGCTCATCGAGAAGGCCCGCCGGTCGGGCGCCTACCTGCCCTTCTCGGCCAACACGGCCTACCTGAACACCATCCCCGCCGAGCGGCAGCCCCCCTTCCCCGGCGACTTCGCCCTCGAGCAGACCATCCGCCACTACATCCGCTGGAACGCCATGGCGATGGTGCTCCGCGCGAACAAGCACACCAACGTGGGCGGGCACATCGCCAGCTTCGCCTCGGCCGCCACGCTCTACGACGTCGGCTACAACCACTTCTGGCGCGCCTGGAACGAGGAGCGGGGCGGCGACCTGCTCTTCGTCCAGGGCCACTCGGCTCCCGGCATCTACGCGCGCGCGTTCCTGCTCGGGCTCCTCAGCGAGGAGCAGCTCGACAACTTCCGCCAGGAGGTGGACGGCAAGGGCCTCTCCTCCTACCCGCATCCATGGCTCATGCCGGAGTTCTGGCAGTTCCCCACCGTGTCGATGGGGCTCGGCCCGCTCATGGCCATCTACCAGGCCCGCTTCATGCGCTACCTGCACGACCGCGGCCTGGCCGACACCGAGGGGCGCAAGGTGTGGGCGTTCACCGGCGACGGAGAGATGGACGAGCCGGAGTCGATGGGCGCCATCGGCATGCCGGGCCGCGAGAAGCTCGACAACCTCGTCTTCGTCGTGAACTGCAATCTGCAGCGGCTCGACGGGCCGGTGCGGGGGAACGGCAAGATCATCCAGGAGCTGGAGGGCGAGTTCCGTGGCGCCGGCTGGAACGTGATCAAGGTGCTGTGGGGACGCCACTGGGATCCGCTCCTCGCGCGCGACAGGAACGGCGCTCTGGCCCGGCGCATGATGCAGGCGGTGGACGGGGACTACCAGACCTACAAGTCCAAGGACGGCGCCTACGTCCGCGAGCACTTCTTCAACACGCCCGAGCTCCGGAACATGGTGGCCGACCTCAGCGACGAGGACATCTGGCGCCTGAACCGGGGGGGCCACGATCCGTTCAAGGTCCACGCGGCCTTCCAGGCCGCGGCCGCCCACCGCGGCGAGCCGACCGTGATCCTGGCCAAGACCATCAAGGGCTACGGGCTGGGTGAGTCGGGCGAGGCGCAGAACATCGCGCACCAGCAGAAGAAGGTCTCGATCGAGGCGCTCCGCAGCTTCCGCGACCGGTTCCAGCTGCCCATCCCGGACGAGAAGCTGGAGGAGCTCCCCTACCTCAAGTTCGAGGAGGGGTCGAAGGAGCTCGAGTACTTGAAGTCCCGGCGCCGCGAGCTGGGTGGCGACCGGCCCCGGCGGCGCCGGCGCTCCACCGTCTCGCTCGAGGCCCCGCCCCTGGCGGTCTTCGAGCGGTTCCTCAAGTCCACCGAGGACCGCGAGATCTCCACCACCATGGCGTTCGTGCAGATGCTCCAGGCGCTGGTCCGCGACAAGGGCATCGGCCGGCGGATCGTCCCCATCGTGGCGGACGAGGCGCGGACCTTCGGCATGGAGGGGATGTTCCGGCAGGTGGGGATCTACAGCCAGGTGGGCCAGCTCTACGTGCCGCAGGACGCCGACCAGCTCGCCTTCTACAAGGAGGACAAGCAGGGGCAGATCCTGCAGGAGGGGATCAGCGAGGCGGGCGCGATGGGCTCCTGGATCGCCGCGGCCACCGCGTACTCGATCCACAACGCGCCGGCCATCCCCTTCTTCATCTTCTACTCGATGTTCGGGTTCCAGCGGGTGGGCGACCTCATCTGGGCGGCCGCGGACCTTCGCTCCCGCGGCTTCCTGCTCGGCGCCACCTCGGGGCGCACCACCCTGAACGGCGAGGGGCTCCAGCACGAGGACGGCCACTCGCACGTGCTCGCGTCGACCATCCCGAACTGCCGCGCGTACGACCCTGCCTACGGCTACGAGCTCGCGGTGATCGTCCGTGACG
>DATIUR010000212.1:0-9991 GCA_035466675.1 Anaeromyxobacteraceae bacterium
AGCGCCTGGGCGACCTGCGCCTCCTCGGGATCCGCGGCGCCATGGAGGAGCGCTGGGGCGGGGAGATCCCGGAGGACCTCGTGCTCGTCACGCCGGCGAGCCTGGCCGAGGACCGGCGCCTCGTGCGCGTGTACGAGGGGCGGTGACTTCCTCCGTTCCGCGACAAGCTGACGCGGGACCGGATGGGGCGCGGGAGTGGGCCGGCCGGCCGGCGAGACGCAGCTTGCAAGAAGGCGCGGAGGTGCCCATGGAGAGCCCGCTCGATCGCCGGATCCGCCAGGAGATCGCCAGGCTCTGCCAGGAGGGCAGGCGCCAGCACGAGCGGGGCGAGACGTCGGAGGCGCTCGCCACCTACCTCGAGGCGTGGGAGCTGCTTCCCGACCCCTTCCGGGCCGGTCGGGCCGCCGCCGCCGTCCTCTCCGGCCTCGCGGACGTGCTCGCGGCGCGGGGGGACCTCTCCGCCGCGGCCACGGTGCTGCGCGCGGTGGAGCGCACCATCGCCCCGCCGGGCCTCGACGCCGGGACGTGATGCCGCCGCGAGCGGATCAGCGCCCCTTCGCCACCTTCCCGCACAGCGCCCGCCACCGCTCGCCGAGCGCCTTCTCGAGCCCGCTCTC
This sequence comes from Anaeromyxobacteraceae bacterium, assembly GCA_035466675.1. Lineage (GTDB taxonomy): Bacteria > Myxococcota > Myxococcia > Myxococcales > Anaeromyxobacteraceae > Anaeromyxobacter. Next base: position 618 of record DATIUR010000212.1, read on the forward strand.
GGAGAGCTTCACGATCCGCTCGTCGCGGATCGCCTCGGGCAGGTGCTTCTCCGGCAGGTAGTGCCCCTCGAAGTCGTGCGGGTAGCGGTAGCCGGCCCCGTAGCCGAGCCCCTCCATGAGCTTCGTGGGCGCGTTCCGGAGCTGGAGCGGCACCGGCAGCGGCCCCCGCTCCTGCACCAGCCGGCGCGCCGCCGCGTAGGCGGTGAGCGCGGTGTTGGCCTTGGGCGCCAGCGCCAGGTACACGGCCGCCTGGCTCATGGGGAGCACGCCCTCCGGGAGGCCGACCAGCTCCACCGCCTGCAGGGCGGCGACGGCGATCAGGAGCCCCTGCGGGTCGGCGTTGCCCACGTCCTCGGAGGCGAAGATCACCATGCGGCGCAGCACGAAGCGCGGGTCCTCGCCGGCCTCGAGCATCCGCACCATGTAGTAGACCGCGGCGTCCGGGTCGGACCCGCGCATCGACTTGATGAAGGCCGAGACGACGTCGTGGTGCTGCTCGCCCGCCTTGTCGTACAGGATGGTCCGCTGCTGCAGCGCCTCCTCGGCGTCGCCGCGGCCGATCTCGGTCCGGCCGGCCAGCTTCACCGCGGCCGCGGCCACCTCCAGGGCGTTGAGCGCGCGCCGCGCGTCGCCGAAGGCGTAGCGCGAGAGCGCCTCGCGGGCGTCGGGCGCGAGCGTCACCGAGCCGGCCAGGCCCTCCGGAGCCACCAGGGCCCGGTCGACGAGCGCGGCGACCTCCTCGTCGGTGAGGGGGCGGAGGGTGACCACGCGGCAGCGGGAGAGCAGGGCGGCGTTCACCTCGAAGGACGGGTTCTCGGTGGTGGCGCCCACGAGCGTGATGGTCCCGTCCTCGACGTGCGGCAGGAAGGCGTCCTGCTGGGCCCGGGTGAACCGGTGGATCTCGTCCACGAACAGGACGGTCCGGCGCCGCTCCATCCGGCGGCGCTCCTTGGCCGCGGCCACGATCTCCCGGATCTCCTTCACCCCGCCCAGCACCGCGCTGAACGGGACGAACTCGGCGCCGGTCCGGCCCGCCACGATGCGGGCCAGGGTGGTCTTGCCGGTTCCGGGCGGGCCCCACAGCACCATCGAGGGGAGCTGGTCCGCCTCGATGGCCCGCCGCAGGGCCTTTCCCGGGCCGAGGACGTGGTCCTGGCCCGCGAAGTCCTCGAGCCGCCGGGGGCGCATCCGCTCCGCCAGCGGCCGGCCCGAGCCGTCCTTGGAGGAGGCGTGATCGAAGAGGTCCACGGCGAGATCATATAATGTGGGTCCGTGCCCCGTCCGTGCCCCGTCCCGGATCGCGTCGGGATCGTCCACAAGGTCGCCTCCGCCGAGGCGAGCGAGACCGCGCTCTACGTGGCCCAGTTCCTCGAGTCGAAGGGCATCGCGGTCGTCACCGACCCCGAGGAGATCGCGCGGTCGGCCGACCTGGTGGTGGTGCTGGGAGGGGACGGGACGCTCATCCACGCCGCGGGCCTCCTGGGCGGCAAGCCCGTCCCCATCCTGGGCGTGAACATGGGCAGCCTCGGCTTCATGACCGAGGTGCCGCAGAGCGAGATGTACCAGGCGCTCGAGAACGTGGTGGCGGGCCGCGCCGACGTCTCCGAGCGCATGAAGCTCCGCGTCCACCTGCACAAGGGCGGGACGTCCGAGCGCGTCCTCGACGCCGAGGTGCTGAACGACGTGGTGATCGGGAAGGGCGCCCTCTCGCGGATGGCGGAGCTCGACACCCGCTGCTCGGGCAACTACGTGGCCACCTACAAGGCGGACGGGATCATCGTGGCGACCCCCACCGGCTCGACCGCCTACGCGCTGGCGGCGAACGGGCCCATCCTGTTCCCGACCATGCGGGGCGTGATCATCGCGCCCATCTGCCCGCACACGCTGACCCAGCGGCCGCTGGTGGTGCCGGAGGACGAGAACGTCGAGATCCTGCTCATGAACGACGCGGAGGTCTTCCTCACCCTCGACGGGCAGAAGGGCCACAAGCTCGAGCGCGGCGACCGGGTGCAGGTGAAGCAGTCGTACAACCGCGTCCTCCTGGTCCGGAACCCGAACATCGACTTCTTCGGGATCCTCCGGACCAAGCTCCGGTGGGGGGAGCGGTAGCGCCCCGGACCGGATCCCGAACGGATGCACCACTGAATACTTGCGCAGTGTCAGGGTCCGGTGGCAAGCTCCGGGCATGCTCACGACGCTCCGCATCTTCGGGCTCGCCATCGTCGACGAGCTCGAGGTCCGCTTCGGCCCGGGCCTGAACGTGCTCACCGGCGAGACCGGTGCGGGCAAGTCCATCCTGGTGAACGCCCTGCACCTGGCGCTCGGGGGGCGCATGAGCGCCGAGGTCATGCGGGACGGGGCGGACGAGGCGGTGGTCGAGGCGCTCTTCGAGCTGCCCCCCGGTCACGCGGTCTTCGAGCGCCTGGCCGCGGCGGGGATCCCGGCCCCCGAGGCGGGCACGCCCGCCGAGCTGCTGGTCCGCCGCGTCGCCGCCCGGGGAGGGCGGGGGCGCGCCTTCGTGAACGGCTCGCTCGTCACGGTGGGGATGCTCGAGTCCGCCATGAAGGGCGTGGTGGACGTCTCCGGCCAGCACGAGCACGTCTCCCTCCTCGATCCGGCGACGCACGTCTCCCTCCTCGACGCCTTCGCCGGGCTCGACGCTCCGGACGGGCGCGGCGAGCCGCCCCTCCTCGATCGCTGGCGCGAGGCGCATGCCGCCCTCGCCGCGCTCGTCCGCGAGCGGGACAGGCTGGCCGAGGACGAGGGGGAGCGCGCCCGCCGCGCCGACTACCTCGCCTTCCAGCTCCACGAGCTGGAGGCGGCCGACCCGAAGCCGGACGAGGACCGGGCCCTCGAGGAGGAGCGGCGGCTCCTCTCCAGCGCCGAGCGGCTCCGCGAGGCCGCGCGCGCGGCCGAGGCCCTGGCCGACGGCGAGGAGGGAGGCGCCTCGGGGCGGCTCGCCCAGGCGGTCCGCGCCCTCGCCGACGCGGCCGCCCTGGACCGGCGGCTGGAGGGGCCGCTCGCCCTCCTGCGCTCCGCGGCCGTCGAGGCGTCCGAGGCCGGGCGCGAGCTCTCCCGCTACGCCGAGGCCGTCGGGGGGGACCCCGACCGGCTGGGCGCCGTGGAGGACCGGCTCGACGTCCTGCGCGCCCTGGCGCGCAAGCACGGCGGGAGCCTCTCCGCCGCGCTGGCGCGCCGGGCGGCCATGCGCGAGGAGCATGCCGCGCTCGTGGGCGGCGGCGAGCGGCTCGGCTCCCTGGCCGGCGAGGTCGAGGCCGCCGGGAAGCGGGCGCTGGCCGTGGCCGAGGCCCTGGGGCGGGGACGGGCCGAGGCCGCGCGGGCCTTCTGCCAGGCGGTCCGGTCGGAGCTGGCCGGGCTCGCCCTGGGGCGCTGCCGGGTGGAGGTGGCCTTCCACCCCCCGGAGGCCGGCGTGGCCTTCGGCGGGCGCACGCTGGCGGCCTGCGGGGCGGAGCGGGCGGAGATCCTGATCGCGCCGAACCCGGGCGAGCCCCCGCGTCCGCTCGCGCGCATCGCCTCGGGGGGCGAGCTCTCGCGCCTCCTGCTGGCCGTGAAGCGGACGGTGGCGCGGAAGGACCCCGTCGCGACCTACGTCTTCGACGAGGTGGACGCCGGCATCGGCGGGGCGGTGGCCGAGGCCATGGGCCGTGCGCTCGCCGACGTGGGGCGCGGGCGGCAGGCCATCTGCGTCACGCACCTCCCCCAGGTCGCCGCCTTCGCCGACCGCCACCATCGCGTGGAGAAGCGGGTGGTCGGCGGACGCACACGCGTGGAGGTCCGGCTGCTGGACGGCGAGGAGGAGCGGCGCCACGAGGTGGCGCGCCTGATGGCCGGGCAGACGGTGACCGGCGCCGCCGTGGAGCACGCCGCCGCGCTCATCGCCGCGGCGCGGGCGCCCGGTCCGGCACCCGAGCGGGGCCGGCGGCCGGCTCCCCCGCGCGCGGCGGCCCGGATCGCGGAGAGCCGGCGGCGGGCATCGCCGATGGCCGAGCGTGAAGGGCCGGCGCGTTCGCGTTGACCCATTCCCGACCGGAGGGGTACCCTCGCGGCGTGGGGGACGTAAACGCTCTGAAGATCTCCGCCCGCGGCATCACCGACGTGGGGAGGAAGCGCGACCACAACGAGGATGCCTTCCTCGTGGACGAGTCGCTCACCCTCTTCATCGTGGCGGACGGCATGGGCGGGCACGCCGGAGGGGGGACCGCCTCGCGCCTCGCGGTCGAGACGATCCGCGACCACGTCCGGGCGGCGCGGAGCGCCGACCCCGACCTGTTCGGAGCCGGCGCCGCCGTCGAGGAGAGCCGCGTCCCGGACGTGCTCCGGCACGCCGTCGAGAAGGCGTGTGGGGTGATCTACGACACCGCCCAGACGGCGCCCGACCTGGCCGGCATGGGCACGACCGTGACGGCCGCCCTGATCGACGGGCCCACCGCCTTCGTGGCCCACGTCGGCGACAGCCGCTGCTATCTCGTCCGCGGCGGCCGGATCTACCAGGTGAGCGAGGACCACTCGCTCGTCAACGAGCAGCTCAAGGCCGGGGCGATCAGCCCCGACGAGGCGCGCCACAGCCGGTTCAAGAACATCATCACCCGATCGGTGGGGTTCGAGCAGGACGTGCAGGTCGACCTGATGGGACTCGAGGTCGAGGCCGGCGACCGGCTGGTGGTCTGCTGCGACGGGCTCTCGAACCTGGTGGACGACGGGGAGATCCTCGAGGTCATCGAGGAGACCCCGCTCGAGGAGGCGCCCGAGCAGCTGGTCGAGCTGGCGAACGATCGCGGCGGCGACGACAACATCACGGTGATCGTGGTCGCGGTCGAGCCCGCCTGAGCCTTCCGGGCCGGGTCGGAAGGGGTGCGCCGCCCGCCTGCAAGGCCGCGAATCCTGGGCACTCCCCCGACATACCTTTCTTGACAGGCCCTCCCACGCTCTGCTACCGGTCTGTCGGCAGCCCGGCCGGGCGGCCCCGAGCACGCGAAGATCCCCGTCCGGCCCCCGCCCGTCCCACGTGGAGCGGCGCGGAGGGCAGCAGATCACGAACGAGACAGACCTCGAATGGCCACGCCTCCTCCCCGGGACCAGGTCTTCAACGTCATCGTCGTCTCGGACCATTCGCAGGCGGTCCGGAAGTTCCGCGTCCCCCGGCGCTGGTTGCGACACGGCGGGTACGCTGCGGCCGGGGTGGCGGTGCTCGGGCTCGTCATCGTCGGGCACTACTTCACCCTGCTGGGAGCCGCGTCGGAGAACGCCGTCCTGAAGGAGGAGAACTCCCAGCTCCAGGCGCAGGTCCTCCTCGTGCAGGAGAAGGTCGCGCACATCTCGGCCACCCTCGACCGGGTGGAGCGGTTCGACGCGAAGCTGCGCTCCGCGGTCACCCAGCTGCAGGACCCCGAGCGGAACCTGGCCATCGGGCCGGTCGGGGCGGGCGACCAGGCCCCCGTCATCCCCGGCCCCTCGCCCGCCGCGGCGGCGAACCTCTCGGCCCTGCCCGGGCGCATCCAGTCGCTCGAGACGGACGCCTCGCGCCAGGAGCAGAGCCTGCGCGAGCTGCAGGAGTACTTCGACGACCAGCGCTCGCTGCTCGCCTCGACGCCGTCCATCTGGCCGGCCCACGGCTGGGTCACGAGCGACTTCGGCACGCGGATGGACCCCTACAGCGGCGAGCGGCGCATGCACGAGGGGCTCGACATCGCCACGCCCCACGGGCAGCCGGTGCAGACGCCCTCCGACGGGACGGTCGTCTTCGTGGGCACCGAGGGGGGCTACGGCAAGGTGCTCGTGATCGACCACGGCTACGGCGTGAAGACCCGGTACGGGCACCTCTCCGAGATCTTCGTGGGCCTGGGCGCGCGGGTGGCCCGCGGCGCGAAGATCGCGGCCGTCGGGAACACCGGCCGGTCCACCGGCCCCCACCTGCACTACGAGGTGCGGGTGAACGGGATCCCCGAGAACCCGCGGAAGTTCATCCTCGAGTAGGCCGGCGACCCGGCGCCGCCTCCGCGCGCGCCCGAAGCACCGACCGTGATCCGCCGCGCCCTTCCCGCCCTCGGCCTCCTCGCCCTCTCCGGCTGCGCGCACGCGCCGCTCCCGGCGCCGGGCGCGGCCGAGATCCCCGCCCCCGCCGTCTCCCCGGCCCCGGCTCGCCCGCCGGAGCCGACCCCGCCAGCCGCCCCCCTTCTCCTCGTGGTTGCCGCCGCGGGCGACGTGATGCTCGGGTCCACCTTTCCGGAGGGCGCGCTCCTCCCGCCGGACGACGGACGGGGGTTGCTCGACGAGGTCGCCCCGCTGCTGTCCGCCGCCGACGTGGCCTTCGGGAACCTGGAGGGACCGCTCCTGGACGGCGGCGCCTCGGAGAAGTGCGCCCGCTCCCGGCCCGGACGCTGCTACGCCTTCCGCGTGCCCACCCGGTACGGCGTGCACCTCCGGGAGGCCGGGTTCAACCTCCTCTCCCTGGCCAACAACCACGCGGGCGACTTCGGCGACGCCGGGCGCGCCTCGACGCGCGCGGTCCTCGAGCGCCACGGGATCCGGTACGCGGGCGCGCCGGGGGAGGTGGCCCGCCTGGAGGTGCGCGGCCTCCGGGTGGCGATGGTCGCCTTCTCCACGTCGGCCGGCACGAACGACCTGCGCGACCTCGAGGGGGCGAGGCAGGCGGTCGAGGCGGCCGCCGCCGGCGCCGACATCGTCGTCGTCTCGGTCCACGGGGGAGCGGAGGGGCGCGAGCACGAGCACGTTCCCGCGGGCGGGGAGACCTTCCTGGGCGAGGACCGCGGCGACCTGCGCGCCTTCGCCCGGACGGTGGTGGAGGCCGGCGCCGACCTCGTGCTCGGCCACGGCCCGCACGTGGTGCGCGGCATGGAGGTGATCCGCGGCCGGCTGGTGGCCTACTCGCTCGGCAACTTCGCCACCTGGGGCGGGATGAACCTGTCCGGCCCGAACGGCCTCACCCTGGTGCTGGAGGTCCGGCTCGCGCCGGACGGGGCGTTCCTCTCCGGCCGGATCCACCCCGCCCGGCAGGTGAAGCCGGGAGGCCCGCGGCTCGACCCCACCGGCGAGGTGATCGGCAGGATCCGGCTCCTCTCGCGCGAGGACTTCGGGCCGTCGGCGGTGGTGGTCTCGGACGACGGGGCGATCGCTCCGCCCTCGGCCGTGCCAGGGGCCTGACGGCGTCGGCGTCAGAGGTCGGTGGGGATCCGGTCCGGCTCCACGCGGCCGAAGAGGGCGAAGAGCTGGCCGGCGAGCACGGGCGCCCCCGCCCAGTCGGCGCGCTTGCGGCGGAGCGGCGAGTTGAGCTCGCGACCGTCGCCGGCCCGCATCTCGTCCCGCCGGGCGAGCGTCATCACGGCGCGGACCACGCCGCCGTTGCCGCGGTGCAGGAAGACCACCGTCTCGCCGCTCACCCGCTCGACGATCCCGACGTGGGAGAGGCGCTCGTCGAGGCGCCCGTTCCGGTCGCGGTCGTAGGTGTGGTGGAAGAAGACCAGGTCGCCGGGGCGCGGCCGCACGCCCGCGCCGAAGGTGCGGCCGTACCGCTCCAGGGCGAGATGGACGGCCACCACCGCGCTCCGCTCGCGGGGGGCCACCCGCTCCATGAGGGCGCGGAGGGGAATTCCCTCTGCGTGGAAGACGGCCTCGACGAAGCCGGAGCAGTCGGCGTTGAAGCGGCGCCCCCCGACCTCGAAGGCGCCCCGCTCCCCCACCAGGGAGGCCGCCCGGCTGGCCAGGCGCTCGGGGAGGTCGTCGCCCCGGGAGGACCTCGCCCCCGACACGCCGGCGCAGGCGGACAGGGCCGCGAGGGTGAGGAGCACCGTCGGGCGGGGCATGGGGGCCACTCTAGAGCGGGCCCGGCGGGCGTCAAAAGGGCGGCCGGGTGGGCGGGTGTGCTCCCGGAATTGATTTCGGCTGGCGAGGAGTTGGCTAAGGGGGTAGCTTCGGGCGCCCGCCCGCCGGCCCGTTCGAGGGCCGCGTGTCGAGGCGCGGAGCCCAGCCGGACATGGTCAACTACGTCCTGAAGAAGATCCTCGGCACCAAGAACGAGCGGGAGCTGAAGAAGCTCCGGCCGCTGGTGGCGCGAGTGGCGGAGCTCGAGCCGCGCATGAAGGCCCTGCGCGACGAGGAGTTCCCCCGGCTCACCGCCGAGTGGAAGGAGCAGGTGCAGGCGAAGGGGCGGCCCCTCGAGGAAGTCATGCCGGAGGCCTTCGCGCTGGTCCGCGAGGCGGGCGTGCGCGCCCTGGGGATGCGCCACTTCGACGTGCAGATCCTGGGCGGCGCGGTCCTTCACCAGGGGAAGATCGCCGAGATGAAGACCGGCGAGGGAAAGACGCTGGTCGCCACGCTCCCCTGCCTGCTCAACGCCCTGGCCGGGCGGGGCGTCCACGTGGTCACGGTGAACGACTACCTGGCCCGGCGCGACGCGGAGTGGATGGGCCGTCTCTACAAGTTCTGCGGCCTCACCGTGGGCGTGATCGTGAACGGTCTCTCCGACCGGGAGCGGCAGGTCGCCTACGGGGCGGACGTCACCTACGGGCAGAACAACGAGTTCGGCTTCGACTACCTGCGCGACAACATGAAGTTCCGGCTGCAGGACTACGTCCAGCGCGAGCTCAACTACGCCATCGTGGACGAGGTGGACTCGATCCTCATCGACGAGGCGCGCACCCCGCTCATCATCTCGGGCCCCTCCGACGAGTCCTCCGACCTCTACTACAAGGTGAACCAGGTCATCCCCTCGATGATCCGGGACCAGGACTTCACGGTGGACGAGAAGGCGCGGACCATCGTGATGACCGACTCCGGCGTCGAGAAGATGGAGCGGAAGCTGGGCGTCGCGAACCTCTACGACCCCGACTCGATCGAGACCTTGCACCACGTCGAGCAGGCGCTGCGCGCCCACCACCTCTACCGGAACGAGGTGGACTACGTGGTGAAGGCCGGCGAGGTGATCATCGTCGACGAGTTCACCGGACGGCTCATGCCCGGCCGCCGCTGGTCCGAGGGCCTGCACCAGGCCATCGAGGCCAAGGAGGGCGTGAAGATCGCGGCCGAGAACCAGACCCTGGCCACCATCTCCTTCCAGAACTACTTCCGCATGTACTCGAAGCTGGCCGGGATGACCGGCACGGCCGACACCGAGGCGGAGGAGTTCGCCAAGATCTACAACCTCGACGTGGTGGTCGCCCCCACCAACAAGAGGAACATCCGGAGGGACGCCGAGGACGTCGTCTACCGGACCGAGGGCGAGAAGTTCAAGGCGCTCTGCGACGAGATCGAGCAGCGCCACCAGAAGGGCCAGCCGGTGCTGGCCGGCACGGTCTCGGTGGCGAAGAGCGAGGTGGTCTCGTCGCTGCTCAAGCGGC
>DATIUR010000213.1:0-3263 GCA_035466675.1 Anaeromyxobacteraceae bacterium
ATGCCGCCTCCTGGCGCGCGTCCGCCCGGCGCGGCCGCTCCGTTCCCGTCCGCCCGCCCGCCGCCACCGGGCGCTCCGGGGCGGCCCGGCCCGGCGCCGGCCCCGAACTTCGGCGCACGGAAGGATCCGTTCGGCCTGGGCGCTCCGCCCGCGCCGGCCAAGCCGCCCGCCAAGGAGGACGACTGGAGCGACATCGACCTCGCCGGCGAGCCCCCCGGCGCCGCCCCGGCCGCGAGCCTCGACTTCGACGTGGAGCCCCAGCAGCCCACCCCCGCTCCCATCGATCTGCCGGAGGCGCCCGCCGGCGCGCCGGAGCTGGCGCCCATGCACGCCTTCGTGCCGCCGCCCGGAGCGGTGGGCCACGCGCCCACCCCGGACGGAGGCGAGGCGGCGCTCCGCGACGCGCTCAGCCAGGCGTCCCGCGAGGTGATCGAGCGGGTGGTCTGGGAGGTGGTACCGCAGCTCGCCGAGACCATCATCCGCGAGAACCTGGACCGCCTCACCAAGAAGCCGCAGGGCCGGTAGCCGCCGCGGCGGCCGCATCCGATCCCGATCCCAACCCGATCGCGACCCGGCCCACCCCACCGGGGAGAGGGCCGGCACCGGAGAACGACGTGTCGAACGATTCGACGGAGCTGCCCAAGGGCTACGAGCACCGCGACGTCGAGGCGCGCTGGTACCGCTTCTGGATGGAGCGGGGCGACTTCCACGGCGACGAGAGGGACCGGGCGCGCCCCTCCTTCTCCATCGTGCTGCCGCCTCCCAACGTGACGGGCTCCCTGCACCTGGGCCACGCCCTCACCGCCACGCTGCAGGACGTGCTCATCCGGTGGAAGAAGATGAGCGGCTTCAACACGCTCTGGCTGCCCGGCACGGACCACGCCGGCATCGCCACGCAGATGATCGTGGAGAAGGAGATCCAGCGGACGGAGGGCAGGAGCCGCCACGATCTCGGCCGCGAGGAGTTCCTCCGGCGCGTCTGGGCCTGGAAGGAGCGGTACGGCAGCAGGATAGGCCAGCAGCACCAGGCGCTGGGGGCCGCGCTCGACTGGGAACGCGAGCGCTTCACCATGGACGAGGGGCTGTCCCGGGCCGTGCGCGAGGTCTTCGTGCGGCTGCACGAGGAGGGGCTCGTCTACCGGGAGAAGAAGCTCATCAACTGGTGCCCGCGCTGCCACACCGCGCTGTCCGACCTCGAGGTGACGCACGAGGAGGCGCACGCGGGCGAGCTGTGGAGCTTCGCCTATCCGCTCGCCGACGGAGCCGGGGAGATCGTGGTGGCCACCACCCGCCCGGAGACGATGCTGGGCGACACCGCCGTGGCGGTCCACCCCGAGGACGAGCGGTACCGGGCCCTGGTGGGGAAGCGGGTCCGCCACCCGCTCCTCGGCCGCACCTTCCCCATCGTCGCCGACGCCGTCCTGGTGGACCCGAAGTTCGGCACCGGCGCGGTGAAGGTCACCCCGGCGCACGACTTCAACGACTTCGAGACCGGCCGGCGGCACGGGCTCGAGCAGATCACGGTCATCGACCTCTCCGGCCGGATGACCGCCGAGGCCGGGCCGGTGGCCGGCCTGGACCGCTTCGAGGCGCGCAAGCGGGTGAAGGCGCTCGTGGCCGAGCTGGGGCTCGAGCGCGGGTCGAGGGTCCACCACCTCCCGCTCGGGCGGTGCCAGCGGTGCGAGACGGTGCTCGAGCCGCTCCTCTCCGACCAGTGGTTCGTTCGCATCGAGCCCCTGGCGCGGCCGGCCATCGAGGCGGTGGAGCAGGGGAGGACCCGCTTCATCCCCGAGCCGTGGACCAACACGTACATGGCGTGGATGCGGAACATCCACGACTGGTGCATCAGCCGCCAGCTCTGGTGGGGCCACCAGATCCCGGCCTGGTACTGCCCGGACGGCCACGTCACCGTGGCGCGCGAGGCGCCGCCGCGCTGCGCCACCTGCGGCTCGGGCGCGCTCCGCCAGGACGAGGACGTGCTCGACACCTGGTTCTCGTCGGCGCTCTGGCCCTTCTCCACCATGGGGTGGCCCGAGCGGACCGAGACGCTCCGGACCTTCTACCCGACCTCGGTGATGGAGACCGGACACGACATCATCTTCTTCTGGGTGGCCCGGATGATGATGATGGGCATCCACTTCATGGGCGAGGTGCCCTTCCGCACCGTGTACCTGCACCCGATGGTGCGCGACGAGAAGGGCCAGAAGATGTCGAAGACGAAGGGGAACGTCATCGATCCCCTCGACATCACCGAGCGGTACGGGGCCGACGCGCTGCGCTTCACGCTGGCCGCCCTCACCGCGCAGGGGCGCGACATCAAGCTCGCCCGGGAGCGCATCGAGGGGTACCGCGCCTTCGCGAACAAGCTCTGGAACGCCTCGCGCTTCGCCTCGATGAACCTCGAGGGCCACGTGCACGCGGAGGGGCCCCCGGAGGCGCTGGCCCGCACGCCGGCCGATCGCTGGATCCTCGCCCGCGCCCAGCGCGCGGTGAACGAGACGGTCGCCGCCCTGGAGGCCTTCCGGTTCAACGAGGCGGCCGGCACGGTCTACCAGTTCGTCTGGCACGAGCTGTGCGACTGGTACATCGAGCTCTCCAAGGACGCGCTCTACGGCGACGACGAGGAGGCGAAGCGCGGCGCCCGGGCCGTGCTGGTCCACGTCCTCCAGACCTCGCTCCGGCTCCTCCACCCGTTCATGCCGTTCCTGACCGAGGAGCTGTGGAGCCACCTGCGCCGGCGCGTCCGGGCCGAGTCCTGGCCCGACTCGGTCCTGCGGGCGCGCTACCCGGCGGCCGGGCCGGTGGACGAGGCGGCCGAGCGGCGCTTCGGTCCCGTGCTCGGGATCATCGACGCCATCCGCAACGTGCGCGGCGAGATGAACATCCCGTTCAAGGTGGCGCTGCGCGCCGAGATCGCCGTCCCCGACCCCGAGACCCACGCGCTCCTCGAGCGGGGAGAGATCCGGCGCGTGATGCGGGTCGCCGGCGTCGAGTCTCCGCGCCTCACGCTGGGCCGGTCCACACCCCCCGTGACGCAGTCCGCCGTCGCGGTCGGGCCCGGCTTCGAGGTGCGCGTGCCGCTCGCCGGGGTGGTGGACGTCGCCGCGGAGACGGCCAGAATCGACAAGGAACTCGCCAGGTTGGACGCCGATCTCCAGTCGATCGAGAAGAAGCTCGCGAACCCCTCCTTCCTACAGAAGGCGCCGGTGGAGGTGGTGGACAAGGACCGCGCGCGGGCCGACGAGCTTCGTGAAAAAAGAGGA
>DATIUR010000214.1:0-11082 GCA_035466675.1 Anaeromyxobacteraceae bacterium
AAGGTGGTGGGCACCCTCGCCTACGGCCTGCAGAAGCGCGTGGAGCTGGCGCGCGCCCTCTCGCTCGAGCCGAAGGTGCTCCTGCTCGACGAGCCGATGGCCGGCATGAACGCCGAGGAGAAGGAGGACATGGCCCGGTTCATCCTCGAGATCCACGAGGAGAAGGGGACCGGCATCGTCATGATCGAGCACGACATGGGCGTGGTGATGGACCTCTCCCACCGCGTGACGGTCCTCAACTTCGGGGAGAAGATCGCGGAGGGGCCGCCGGACCAGATCCGCCGGAACATGGCCGTGCAGGACGCCTACCTGGGCGAGCAGCACGAGGTGGCGGACTGATGGAGCGCCCCGTCGAGAGCCTCGGCACGGACGACACGTTCCCGCGCCTGCTGGTGCGCAACGCCCGGACCCTGGGCGACCGGGTGGCGCTGCGCGAGAAGGAGTTCGGGATCTGGCAGTCCTTCACCTGGCGCGAGTACCACGACGCGGTCCGCGACCTGTCGCTCGGCTTCGCCGCGCTCGGCCTTCGGCGCGGCGACCGGATCGCCATCATCGGCGACAACCGCCCGGAGTGGGTCTGGAGCGAGATCGCCGCCCAGGCCGTCGGCGCCGCCTCGGTCGGCCTCTACCAGGACTCGAACGTGGCGGAGGTCGCCTACGTCATCGACCACTGCGACGCCTCCATCGTGGTGGCCGAGGACCAGGAGCAGGTCGACAAGATCCTGGAGATGCTGGAGAAGCTCCCCAAGGTCCGGCACGTCGTCTACACCGACCCGCGCGGCCTGCGGAAGTACCGCCACCCGGCCCTGCTCTCCCTCGAGGCGGTCCAGGAGAAGGGGCGCGCGCTGGCCCGGGAGAGGCCGGGCCTGTGGGAGGAGAACGTGGCGCGGGGCTCGACCGACGACCTCGCCATCATCAGCTACACCTCCGGCACCACCGGCTTCCCCAAGGGGGCGATGCTGACCTTCCGCAACCTGCTCGCCATGGCCCTGAGCCTGCACCAGGTGGACCCCAAGCGGCCGGACGACGAGTTCGTCTCCTTCCTCCCGCTCGCCTGGATCGGCGAGCAGATGATGAGCCTCTCCTCGGCGCTGGCGGTCGGGTTCACGGTGAACTTCCCGGAGGAGCCGGAGACCGTCACCGAGGACATCCGCGAGATCGGCCCGGACGTGATGTTCGCGCCGCCCAGGGTCTGGGAGTCCATGAACTCCACCGTCCAGGTGAAGATCATGGACACCACGCCCTTCAAGCGGTTCATGTACCAGCTGTGCATGCCGGTGGGGCGGAAGGTGGCCGACCTGCGCTTCGAGAAGAAGCCGGTGCCGCTCGGCTGGCGCGTCCTCTACCGGCTGGCCCACTGGGGCCTCTTCCGGGCGCTCAAGGACCGGCTCGGCTTCACCCACATCCGCTCCGCCTCCACCGGCGGCGCCGCGCTCGGGCCGGACGTCTTCCGCTTCTTCCACGCCATGGGCGTGCCGCTCAAGCAGATCTACGGCCAGACCGAGATCGCCGGGATCAGCTGCATCCACCGCGACGGGGACATCCAGTTCCACACGGTGGGGACGCCCATCCCCGGGACCGAGGTGAGGATCTCCGAGACGGGGGAGATCCTGTCGCGCAGCCCGTCGGTCTTCCAGGGCTACTACAAGAACGAGGAGGCGACCCGCCAGGCGGTGGTGGACGGGTGGCTGCACTCCGGCGACGCCGGCTACCTGACCGAGGACGGCCACCTGGTCGTGATCGACCGCGTCAAGGACGTGATGCGGCTCGCCGACGGGACGCAGTACTCGCCCCAGTTCATCGAGAACCGCCTCAAGTTCTCGCCCTACGTGAAGGAGGCGGTGGTGGTGGGCGGCAAGGAGCGCCCCTACCTCACCGCCATGCTCTGCATCGACATGGGCGTGGTGGGGAAGTGGGCCGAGAAGAACCGGATCTCGTACACGACCTACACGGACCTGTCGGCCAAGCCCGAGGTGTACGACCTCGTCCAGAAGGAGGTGGACGAGGTGAACCGGACGCTGCCCGCCGCCGCCCGGGTGCGCAAGTTCGTGCTGCTCTACAAGGAGCTGGACGCCGACGACGAGGAGCTCACCCGCACGCGCAAGGTCCGTCGCGCCTTCGTGGAGGAGCGCTACCGGGAGGTGATCGCCGCCCTGTACGGCGAGGCGCCGGAGGTGGCCATCGACACCACCATCAAGTTCCAGGACGGGAAGGTCTCGCGCATCCGGACCACGCTCCTGGTGCGGCGGCTCGAGGTGGGGAGGGCGGCCTGATGGAATTCCTCCTCCAGCTCGTCCTGAACGGGATCGTGATCGGGTCGATCTACGCCCTGGTCGGCCTGGGCTTCGTCATCATCTACAAGTCCTCCTCCATCCTGAACTTCGCCCAGGGCGAGCTCCTCATGCTGGGCGCCTACGTGTGCCTGGCCATCTTCGTCGACGCCCGGGTGCCCTTCCTGGCCGCGTTCGTGCTGACGCTGGCCTTCTCGGTGGTGCTGGGCGTGCTCATGGAGCGGCTCCTGCTCCGCCCCATGATCGGCGAGCCGGTCATCTCGGTGATCATGCTCACCCTGGGGCTCTCGTCCGTCCTGCGCGCCGTGGTGCAGGGGTTCTGGGGCACGGACATCCGGCCCTACCCGGAGATCTTCCCGACCACGCCGGTGATGGTGGGGCCGCTCCCGGTCTCGCAGGGCTACCTCTACAGCATCGCGAGCGTCTCCGTCCTCCTGCTGGCCTTCTCGCTCTTCTTCAAGTACACGCGCGCCGGCATCGCCATGCGCGCCGCGGCGTTCTCGCAGCAGGTGGCGCTCTCCATGGGCATCTCGGTGAAGCGCATCTTCGCGCTCGCCTGGTCCATCGCGGCGGTGGTCTCGGCGGTGGGGGGTGTCCTCCTGGGCGGGATCCGCGGCGGCGTGGACGGGGCCTTCGCCCTCTTCGGGCTGAAGGTGATCCCGGTCGTGATCCTGGGCGGCCTCGACTCGGTGCTGGGCGCCATCGTGGGCGGGCTGGTCATGGGCGTGCTCGAGAACCTTGCGGGGGGCTACCTCGACCCGGTCTTCGGGGGAGGCGTGAAGGAGGTCGCGCCGTTCGTGGCGCTGGTCGCGATCCTGACGGTGAAGCCGTACGGGCTCTTCGGCAAGGTGAAGATCGAGCGGGTGTGAGGGGAGGCACGTAGATGCGCTGCGGGGACTTCAGGCAGACCTACCGCGCCGACATGGCGATCTTCGACACCTCCTTCGCGCGCCGCCTCCTCGCCGTCTTCCTGGCCGTGATGGTGCTCGTCCCCTTCGCCGCGACCACCTTCTGGCTCGACGTCCTGAACCGGATCCTCATCGCGGTCATCGCCGCCACCGGCCTCAACATCCTCACCGGCTTCACCGGGCAGATCTCGCTCGGCAACGCCGCCTTCCTGGCGGTGGGGGCCTACACCACCGCCTATCTGGGCGGGCGCCTGGGTCTGCCCTTCCCGGTCGTCATCCCCGCCGCCGGGATCGCCACCGCCCTGGTGGGGATGGTCTTCGGCGTTCCCTCCCTGCGGCTCAAGGGGCTCTACCTGGCGGTGGCCACCCTGGCCGCCCATTTCGTGGTGGAGTTCACGGTCAGCCACTGGGAGTCGGTGACGGGCGGCGTGAACGGCATGAGCGTCCCCCCGCCCAGGCTCGGCCCGTTCGCGCTCTCCGGAGACCGGCGGCTCTACTGGCTGGTCCTGCCGCTGGCCGCGGCCATGCTGTTCATGGCCAGGAACCTGTTCCGCACCAAGGTGGGCAAGGCCTTCGTGGCCATCCGGGACCAGGACATCTCGGCCGAGGTGATGGGGGTGAACGTCTTCAAGTACAAGCTCCTCAGCTTCGGCGTGTCGAGCTTCTACGTGGGCGTGGCGGGGTCGCTGCTCGCCTACCAGGCACGCATCATCAGCCCGGAGAACTTCCCCATCACGGTCGCCATCGATCAGCTGGGGATGATCATCATCGGCGGGCTGGGGTCCATCCTCGGCTCGATCTTCGGCGCCGTCTTCATCACCCTCCTGCCCGAGGTGCTCCGGCTCCTGACCGGCGCCCTGGCCGATCGATTCCCGGGCCTCATCGGCCTGTTCGCGTCGCTCAAGATGGGGGTCTTCGGCCTCGCCATCGTGCTCTTCCTGCTCTTCGAGCCGGACGGCATGGCCGCGCGGTGGCACAAGATCAAGGCGTACTGGAGGCTGTATCCGTTCTCGTATTGACTCGAAGCGGACGAAGTTCACCCGTAGACAAGGAGCAGCCATGAAGCGAACGACAGCCGTGCTGTGCCTGGCCGGGGCGACGGCCCTGGGGGCGGGGCGAGCGGAGGCGCAGGAGATCAAGGTGGGCGGGATCTTCGACCTGACCGGCATCACCTCGGACGTCGGCAAGCCCTACGCCCAGGGCGTGCAGGACGCCGTCGCCTTCGTGAACTCGAAGGGCGGGATCAACGGGAAGAAGATCAAGCTCGTCAGCGTGGACTACGGGTACAAGATCCCGGAGGCCCAGGCGGCCTACAAGCGGATGGTCACCGACGAGCAGGTCATCATGATCAACGGCTGGGGAACCGGTGACACGGTGGCGATGAAGGACCTCGTCACCGCCGACAAGGTGCCCTACTTCTCGGCCTCCTTCTTCGGCGGCCTCACCGACCCCTCCAAGACGCCCTACAACTTCTTCGCCGCCCCGAGCTACTCCGACCAGCTCCGCGCCTGGCTCACCTGGGTGAAGGCCGACTGGAAGGACAAGAGCCGCGGCCCCAAGGTGGCCTTCCTCTACGGCGACAACCCGTACGGCAAGGCGCCCATCGAGGCGGGCCGGCTCTTCTGCAAGGAGAGCGGGATCGAGCTGGTGGACGAGGAGGTGCTGCCGCCCAACTTCCAGGACGCCACCAGCCAGCTCCTCAACATGAAGGCGAAGGGGGCCGACTACGCGTACATCAACGTGACCACCACCGGCGTGGCGCTGGTCCTCAAGAACGCGAAGGCGCTCGGGCTCACCACCAAGTTCGGCTCGAACCCCTACGGCTTCTCCGAGCAGCTCCCCGCGGTCGCCAAGGAGACGGCCGAGGGCGTCACCGGCGTCGTGCCCCATGTCCCGTTCGGCGAGAACGTGCCGGGCATGAAGGCCCTGGTGGACTGGCACCAGGCCAACCACCCCGGCGACGCGCACGACGCCATGTACGTCCGCGGCTGGACCTCGGTGATGGTCTGGTCCGAGGCGCTCCGGCGCGCCGACAAGGCCGGCAAGCTCACCGGCGAGGGCGTGAAGGCCGCCGCCGAGACGCTCAAGGACTTCGACGTGGGCGGCCTCACCAGCCCCATCACCTTCACGCCCACCGACCACCGCGGGACGACCCGGACCGCCGTGTACCAGATCAAGGGCGGGAAGCTCGTGAAGATCGCCGACTACGACATGCCGCGCCGGCCGGACTGGCTGGGGCTGTAGGAGCAAGCAGGCTTCGGGCTTCAGGCTCCAGGCTACGGCCGAAGCAACGGCCGTCGCCTCCCGGAGCCTGAAGCCTGGAGCCTGGAGCCTGGCGATGCTCGCCCTCAAGAACGTCGAGGTCGTCTACGACGACGTGATCCTGGTCCTGAAGGGGCTCTCCCTCGAGGTCCCCAAAGGCAGGATCGTCGCGCTGCTCGGCTCGAACGGAGCCGGGAAGTCCACCACGCTCAAGGCCATCTCGGGGCTCCTTCACGCCGAGGAGGGCGAGGTGACGGACGGCGCCATCGAGCTGGAGGGCGAGCGGATCGACCGGCTGGCGCCGGAGGAGATCGTCCGGCGGGGCGTCTTCCAGGTGATGGAGGGCCGGCGGGTCTTCGAGGACCTGACCGTGGACGAGAACATCGTCACCGGCGGCTACACCCGGCGCGACCGGGCCGGGCTCCGTCGCGACCACGCCCTGGTGTTCGACTACTTCCCGCGCCTCCGGGAGCGCAGGAAGAAGCTGGCCGGCTACCTCTCCGGCGGCGAGCAGCAGATGCTCGCCATCAGCCGGGCCCTGATGGCCCGCCCGCGCTTCATCCTGCTGGACGAGCCCTCGCTGGGGCTGGCGCCCCTGCTCGTCCAGGAGATCTTCGGGATCGTCTCCCGGGTGAACCGGGAGGAGGGGACGAGCTTCCTGCTGGTCGAGCAGAACGCCAACCTGGCGCTCGGCATCGCGCACTACGGGTACATCATGGAGAGCGGCCGGATCGTCCTCGACGGCGAGCCCGAGAAGCTCCGGGCCAACGAGGACGTGAAGGAGTTCTACCTGGGGGGCGGCATCGGCGAGAGCCGCTACAAGAACCTCAAGTTCTACAAGCGACGGAAGCGCTGGCTGTAGGGCCGGCGCGAGGAGGACGAGATGGCCACGCTCCGCCCCGGAGCCGTGCTCGACCCGCGGGTCGAGACGCTCTCCGCCGCAGACCGCAAGGCCGCGCTCGGCGCGCGGCTGGCCGCGGCCGTGGGCCACGCCTGGGCCGCGGCCCCGCGGGCGCGCCGCACCCTGGAGGGCGCGGGCCTCCGGCCCGGAGACGTGCGCGGGCTCGACGACCTGCCGCGCATCCCGGTGACGCGCAAGGACGACCTGCCGCGCCTCCAGGCGGAGGAGCCGCCCTTCGGCGGCCTGGCCGGGGTGCCGGCCGCCGGGCTGACCCGCGTCTTCATGTCCCCGGGGCCCATCTTCGATCCCCAGGGGACCGAGGGCGACTTCTGGCGCTTCCGGCACGGGCTGGCGGCGGCCGGGTTCCGGCGCGGCGACATCGCGCTCGTCTCCGCCTCCTACCACCTGACGCCCCTCGGCTTCATGCTCGACGGGGCGGCCCGGGCCCTGGGCTGCGCCGTCATCCCGGGCGGCGTGGGCCAGACCGAGCTGCAGGCGCGCGTGGCCGCCCAGGTGGGCGCCACCGCCTACCTCGGGACGCCCAGCTTCCTCCTCCAGCTCCTCCAGAAGGGGCGCGAGGCGGGGACGCCGCTCCGCCTCGAGGTGGCCTTCGTCGTCGCCGAGATGCTGCCCGAGTCGCTGCGCGCCGAGCTGGAGGGGTTCGGGGTGCGCGTCCTCCAGGGCTACGGCACCGCCGACCAGGGATGCCTCGCCTACGAGTGCACCGAGAAGGGAGGCTGGCACGTCCACCCGGAGGTGCTGGTCGAGGTGCTCGACCTCGAGACCGGCGCGCCGGCCGCCCCGGGCCAGCCGGGCGAGGTGGTGGCGACCACCTTCGAGGAGGCCTACCCGCTCCTGCGGTTCGCCACCGGCGACATCTCCACCTTCGCGCCGGAGGCGCCCTGCCCGTGCGGGCGCACCACGCCCAAGCTGGCCGGCCTTCTCGGCCGGGTCGGCGACGCCGTGAAGGTGAAGGGCATGTTCGTCCGCGGGGCGCAGGTGGAGGCGGTGTCGAAGCGCTTCCCGGAGGTGTCCCGCGTGCAGGCGGTGGTGACGCGCGAGGGGCACCAGGACCGGCTGGAGGTGACCGCCGAGGTGGCCGATCCGTCCGCGGCGAGGGACCTGGCCGCGCGCCTGGCCGAGGCGCTCCGGGAGGAGATCAAGGTCCGCGGCGAGGTGCGGCTGGTGGCGGCCGGGACCCTGCCCGCCGGCGCGAAGCGCATCGAGGACCGGCGCGTCTGGAAGTGATGGCCCGCCCGGTCCGCCCGCGCCGGAGCGTCCTCTACCTGCCCGGCTCGAACGCCCGCGCGCTCGAGAAGGCGCGCTCGGTCCCCGCCGACGCCCTCGTGCTCGACCTCGAGGACGCCGTGGCGCCCGCGGCCAAGGAGGCAGCGCGCGCCCGCGTGGTCGAGGCGGTGTCCCGCGGCGGCTTCGATCCCCGCGAGGTGGTGGTGCGCGTGAACGGCCCGTCCACGCCCTGGGGGGCGGACGACCTGGCCGCGGTCGCCCGCGCCGGGGCGGACGCGGTGCTCCTCCCCAAGGTCGAGGGTCCGGGGGCCGTGCGCGCGGCGGCCGGCCGCCTCGCCCTGGCGGGCGCGCCGGACGCTCTCGCCCTGTGGGCCATGATCGAGACGCCTCGCGGCGTCCTCGCCGCCGACGCCATCGCCGGGTCGACGCCGCGCCTGGCGTGCCTCGTGGCCGGGACGAGCGACCTCGTGAAGGACCTGGGCGCGCGCCACGTGCCCGACCGGACGCCGGTGCTCGCCTCGCTCTCCCTGATCGTGCTGGCGGCCCGGGCGCACGGCCTGGCCGTGCTCGACGGCGTCCACCTCGACCTCGACGACGAGGCGGGCCTGGCACGGGCCTGCGCGCAGGGGCGCGACCTCGGCTTCGACGGCAAGACGCTCGTGCACCCGCGCCAGCTCGAGGCCGCGAACCGGGCCTTCGCCCCCACGCCGGAGGAGGTCGCCCTCTCCCTCCGGATCGTGGAGGCCCACCGGGAGGCCGAGGCCCGGGGGCAGGGCGTCACGGTGGTGGACGGCCGCCTCGTCGAGGCGCTCCACGTCGAGGCGGCGCGCCGGGTCCTGGCCCTGGACGAGGCGATCCGGGCGAGGGGCTGAGACGAGCCGGCCTCGCCGCCCCGGTGGACAGGGGTGAGCCCTTTTCCTATGCTCGACGGCTCTCCGATGCGCGGGATCCGTGGGGCCACGCAGGTGTCCGAGAACACCCGGGAGGCGATGGAGGACGCCGTCGTCGAGCTCTGCAAGGAGATCGAGCGGCGGAACGCCATCGCCCCCTCCGACATCGTCTGGGCCATCTTCACGGTGACCCACGACCTCGACGCCGACTTCCCGGCCCGCGCCGCGCGGACGGGCGGCTGGACCGACGTCCCCATGATCTGCTCGCGCGAGATCCCGGTGCCCGGCTCGATGCCGCGCGTGATCCGCCTGCTCATCCACGTCGACTCGAACGGGCCCCGCCAGCACGTCTACCTCCGGGGCGCCCAGGGCCTCCGGCCGGACCTGCACAAGGTGCCGTGACCGGCCTCCCTTCCAGCGTGGCGGTGGTGGGCCTGGGCCTGATGGGCGGCTCGCTGGCGCGCGCCCTGAAGGCGGCCGACCGGTCGGTCCGGATCGTGGCGGTCGAGCCGCGCGAGGACGTGCGCGCCATGGCGCTCCGGGACGGCGTGGTGGACGAGGCCCTCCCCGCCCCCGGCCCGGCGCTGTCCGGGGCCACCCTGGCCGTGCTCTGCACGCCGGTGGCCGCCATCGAGGCGCTTCTCGGGCCGGTCTCGCGGGCCCTGCCCGACGGCGCGGTCCTCACCGACGTCGGGGGCGCCAAGGAGCACCTCGTGGAGGTCGCCCGCCGGGAGGTCCGCGGCCAGGTCGCCTTCGTGGGCGCCCACCCCATGTTCGGCGGGCACGGCGGGTACGCCGGCGCCAGCGCCGACCGCTGGAGGGGAGGCACGGTGGCGGTGTGCACCGACGGCGAGCCCTGGGCGGTGGAGAAGGTGGCCTCGCTCCACGAGGCGCTCGGCGCCCGGGTGGTCCGCTGCGCGGCGGCCGAGCACGACGCCGCGGTGGCGATGGTCTCCCACCTGCCCTACCTCCTCGCCAGCGCGCTCGCCGCCGCGGCCCGGGAGGCGGGCCCGCTGGCGCGGAGCCTGGCCGGGCCGGGCCTCAAGGACACCACCCGGCTCGCCGCCTTCCCCTTCGACATCCAGGGCGAGGTGGCCCGCCGCAACGCCCACATCCCCGAGGCGGCCCGGCGCCTGGAGCGCCACCTGGCGAAGATCCTGACCGCCATCGCCGCCTCGCCCGAGGCCGCGCGCGCCGCCCTGGAGGAGGCGCGGATGGCGCGGGAGGAGATCTTCCGCCCGTGACGGGACCGCTCGCCTGCCGGCGCCGGGGGCCGCTCCGGGGCTCCATCGAGGTGCCCGGGGACAAGTCCATCTCGCACCGGTCCCTCCTCTTCGGCGCGCTCGCCCAGGGCGAGACGCGCGTCCGGGGGCTCCTCGACGCCGGCGACGTGCACGCGACGCGCGGCGCGGTCGAGCGCCTGGGCGCCACGGTCCGGGTCGAGGGCGGCGAGGTGGTGGTGGTCCCGCCCGAGCGGCTCCGCGAGCCGGACGACGTCATCGACTGCGGGAACTCCGGGACGAGCCTGCGCCTGCTCGCCGGCGTGCTCTCCGGCGTGCCGGGCCTGTCGGTGCTGACCGGCGACGCCTCGCTGCGCCGCCGCCCGGTCCGGCGCGTCGTCGACCCCCTGCGCCGGATGGGCGCGACCCTCTCGGCGCGCGACGGCGACCGGCTGCCGCCGCTGGTGGTCCGCGGCGGCCCGCTCCGCGGGACCCGGCACGCGCTCGAGGTGGCGAGCGCGCAGGTGAAGAGCGCGCTGCTCCTGGCCGGCCTCTTCGCCGAGGGCGAGACCACCGTGGTCGAGCCGGAGCGCTCGCGCGACCACACCGAGCGGATGCTGGCCGGGATGGGCGTGGCGGTGCGGGTGGACGGGCTCTCCGTGACGGTCTCCCCGGGCCGGCCGCGGGGGATCCGGGTGGACGTGCCGGGCGACGTCTCCTCGGCCGCCTTCTTCCTGTGCGGCGCCGCCGCCCTGCCCGGCTCCGAGGTGACCGTCCGGAACCTCGGGGTGAACCCCACCCGCACCGGGCTGCTCGACGTGCTCGGCCGGATGGGGGCGAGGGTGGAGGTGGCCGGCGCGCGCGAGGTGGCCGGCGAGCCGCGGGCCGACGTGACGGTGCGGGCGGCGCCGCTCGAGGCGGCCGAGATCCGCGGCGAGATGGTCCCGCGGCTCATCGACGAGCTGCCGGTGGTGATGGCGATGGCCACGCAGGCGCGCGGCCGCACCGTGATCCGGGACGCCCGGGAGCTGCGGGTGAAGGAGTCGGACCGGCTCGCCTCGATGGGCGAGGCGCTGGCCGCGGCGGGGGCCCGGATCGAGCTGTTCGAGGACGGCTGCGCCATCGAGGGGCCCACCCCGCTCCGCGGCGTGGCGGTGAAGACCCGGCTCGAACACCGCATCGCCATGTCGATGGCGATCGCGCAGCTCTTCGCCGGGGGCGAGGAGGTGCTGCTCGACGACGTGGCCTGCGTCGCCACGAGCTTCCCCTCCTTCTTCGACCTGCTCGACGCCCTGTCGCCTGCGCCCGCGGCGGGGGGAGCGGGCCGGGGCGAGGGGAGAGCCGGAGGCGCCCCGTGATCTC
>DATIUR010000215.1:0-17811 GCA_035466675.1 Anaeromyxobacteraceae bacterium
CTCGCCGCGCCCGGCTCCTGGGCGAACCTGGTGGAGGTCCCGGCGGTCGCGTCCACCGGGACGCGGGTCGTGCCCTTCGACTCCGCGACGAGCGTGCTCTACCGGCGCGTCACCGGCGACGGCCTCGCCCTCATGCCGCAGGGCGGCCCGGCGCTCCCTGCCGCAGACGTCGGGACGATCCGCGCCTGGATCGACGAGGGCGGAGCGCGGCAGGATCTCGCGGTCACGCTCTCGGGGATGGACCCGCACGTCGGCGAGAAGGTCGTCCTCCGGCTCGAGGGCGACTCCGGCGCGCTCCGGACGCGGATCGTGCTCGACCCGCTCACCGCGCCCGGCTTCGACCTCCTCGTGCCGCGCGTCCGGCCCACCGGCTCGCACCAGCTCGCCATCTGGGCCGACCACGACGGCGACGGCCTCTACGACGCGCCGCCCACCGACCACGCCTGGAGCCGCTCCGTCCCGACCTCGGGGGTGGTGAGCTTCGCGCACGACACGAGCTTCACCGACGTGGGACCGGCCGCCGCGCTCGAGCCCGGACTCGACTTCACGCTCGACCTCGCCGGCATGACCCCGCACGTCGGCCAGGCGCTCACCGTGGCCGTCTTCAAGGCCTCCCAGGCGCCGCTCGACTTCCAGCCGGTGGGCCTCTACCGGCTCGGCCAGGTCCCCTCGGCGTCCTTCTCGATCGCCATCCCCGGGATCATCGAGCCCTTCGAGGATTACTGGGTGGACGTCCACGCCGACCTGAACGGGAACGACCGCTACGACGCTCCGCCGACCGACCACGCCTGGAGGATCTTCCAGTCGTCCACCGACGCGGGCCTCTCCGTGACCTTCACGCACGACACGAGCTTCACCGACGTGTCGGCGTATCCGGCCGGCTAGGCCCGGCTAGGCCTGCCACTCCACCCGCCCCCCCACCACGGTGAGCACGACCGGCAGCCGGGGAAGATCCTCCGCGGGCACCGCCATCACGTCCTCCCCGAACGCCGTCAGGTCCGCGTCGAGCCCTTCCCGCACGGTGCCCCGCCGGCCCTCGGCGAACGAGGCGAAGGCCGCCCCGGCGGTGAAGGCCCGCAGCGCCTCCGCGCGCCCGAGCGGCTCCCCGGGCCAGAGCACCTCCCCGCCCCGGCCGCGGCGCGTCTCCGCGGCGAGGAGCCCGGCCCGGGGGTCGGGGTCCTCCACCGGAAAGTCCGAGCCGAAGGCGAGCGGGGCGAAGGAGGCGGCCCGGCGCCAGGCGTACGCTCCCCGGAGCCGCTCCGTCCCGGCGCCCAGGCGCGCGGCCGCCCAGGGTCCGTCGCTCGCGAGGTGGACGGGCTGCATGGAGGCCACGGCCCCGCACGCGGCCAGGAGCGGCGCGTCCTCGGGGAGCAGGACCTGGAGGTGCTCGACCCGCGGCCGGAGCGCCCGGATCGCCTCGCCCGAGGCCGCGAGGGCCCGGAGCACCTCGCGGCAGGCCCGGTCCCCGATGGCGTGGATGGCCGGCTGGAAGCCGGCCGCCGCGATCGCGCCGATGCGGGCCCGGAGCTCGGCCGGCTCGAGCAGGAGCAGGCCCGCGTTCCCGGGGTCGTCGGCGTACGGCTGGAGCAGGGCCGCGCCCCGGCTCCCCAGGGCGCCGTCCGCGAAGAGCTTCACCGCCCGCACGGCGAGCCGCCCCACCTCCGGCGCCGCGCGCCAGCCCTGCATCGCGGCGCGCAGCCGGCCCGGGTCGCCCGTCCCGTCGAGCATCCCGTAGACGCGGAGGGGCAGGAGATCGTCCCCGGCGAGCCGCCGGAGGACGGGCCACGCCTCCCCGGGAACGCCCGCGTCGTGCACCGAGGTGATCCCCACCCGGACCAGGGCCGCGGCGGAGCGGCGGATGGCCTCCTCCATCTCCTCGGCCGCCGGCACCGGGACGAGGTCGAGCACGAGGTCCCTGGCCCGGTCCACCAGGATGCCCGTCGGCGTCCCTGCGGCGTCGCGCTCGATGCGCCCGCCGGGCGGGTCGGAGGTGCCGGGGCCGATGCCCGCCAGGGCCAGGGCGCGACCGTTCACCCACGAGGCGTGGCCGTCGACGCGGTCGAGGACGACGGGATGGCCGGGGACGGCCCGGTCGAGGGCGGCCGCGGTGGGCGGCGCGGGGTCCCGCCAGCGGGACTCGTCCCATCCCCTGCCCCGGACCCAGCTCCCCTCCGGCAGGCGCGCCGCCTTCTCCCCGGCGCGGGCGGCGCACTCGGCGGCCCCGCCGGCGTCCCGGCAGTCCACCTCGGCCAGGGCGCGCCCGTGCATGACGAGGTGGCCGTGCGCGTCGGCCAGGCCGGGGACGGCGGAGCCGCGCCCCAGGTCGATGCGGCGGTGGCCGCGGCGGGCGGCCCGGCGGCACTCGTCCTCCGATCCCACCGCGGCGAACCGGCCCCCGCGCGCCAGGACGGCCCCGGCCAGGGGCCGCTCCGGATCGAGCGTGTGGATGCGGCCCACGACGAGCAGGTCCGGATCGGGCATCGCGGGATCGGGCGGCGGGCGACGCGACGGCCTGGCAGCCCCTACCCTCCGGCCGGCTCCGGCCAGAGATGGCTCGGCGCGGGAGGCCTCTTCGAGGGCTTGGGCCGCTGGGCATCGCCGCCCGCGCCCGGCTCCTCGGGCACGGAGGGGGCGGAGGGCCCCGGCCTCGGCGGGACCACCACCGGGAGCGGCGCCGGCGGAACGGGGGCGGTGGGCTGCGAGGGGGTGACCTGCGCCTCGCCTGCCGGAGCGGGCTCTCCGGTCGCCGGGACGGCGGAGGCCGTGGAGGGAGCCGGGGCGGCCGCGGAGACCGGTCGCGGCGCCGCCGGGGCGGGCGCTCCGGACGCCTTGCCGGGAGGCGGCGGGGAGACCGGCGGCGCGGCCACCGCCTCGGCCTGCGGCACCGGCGCGGAGAGGAACTCCCGCAGCCTCCGCGCGCGCTCGTGGCGCGGGTTCGCCGCCAGCAGCGCCTCGAGCGTGGCGAGCGCCTCCTGGCGCCTCCCGGAATCGGCCTGTGCCCGGGCGAGCAGGAGGCGCGCGCGGATCAGCTCCGGGCTCTTCGCCACCAGGGCCTGCAGCCTCGCCAGGCCACGCGTCCGGGCCGGACCGTCCTCCTCCGTCTCCAGGATCGCCTCGGCCAGCTCGGCCCAGCGATCGTAGCCGCCGTCGTTCCGCAGGGAGCGGGCGGCCCGCGCGGCGTCCTCCCGGTCGCCGGCGAGGGCCGCGGCCACCGCCCGGGCCCGGCGCACGGCCGGGTCCGGCCCGATCTCGGCCTCGACCTTGCGCAGGTCCTCCCGCGCCCGATCGGCCAGGGCGCGCGAGGAGAGCGCGCCGGCCTCCTCGTCCTGGCTCGAGGCGCGCAGGGCGCGCGCCAGCGCGGCGTCGGCCAGGGCGGCGCGCAGCTCCGGCTCGCTCGCCGCGAGCCGTTCCAGGGTCGCCTCGGCTCGCTCCAGGCTGCCGACGTCGTCCTGGGCGACCAGGGCCATCGCCTCCGAGCGCAGGCGCAGCTCCTCGTCCCCGGGGCCGCCCCGGGCCCGCAGGAGGAGGACGAGCGCCACCGTCGCCACCACCGCGGCGGCTGCGGCTCCGGGGCGGAGCCACCGCATCCGGTGGCTCCACCGCAGGCGGGACTCGAAGGCCCCCACCGCGTCGCGCTTCAGGATGGGGGCCCGCTGGACGTGCGCCGCGGCGGCCGCCGCGGCCGCGGGCGGAGGCCGGTAGACGGCCGGTCCGCCTGCCCTCGCGCCGCGCGCCGCGCCGGCCTCCTCCCCGGCCGAGTGCCCGGCCGGGAGGGACGGGGAGGTCGGGGAAGGCGGCGCCTCGGCGGCCGGCCGGGAGGGGTAGGCGGCGAAGACGTGCTGGCACCGCGTGCACTGGACCGGCGACCCCTGCGGCGAGAGCAGGCCCTCGTCGAGCTCGTAGCGCGTCGAGCACCGTTCGCACCGGATGATCACCGGCCCCGTCCTCCGTCCAGGGGCGGGAGGTTATCCCGGGACGGCGGGCCGGCGCTACCGGGCGGGGACCTCCAGCCAGGGGCGCGCCCGCTCGAGCCGTTTCGGGCCTATGCCCCTCACGCGGACCAGGTCCTCCACCCCCTGGAAGGGGCCGTGCGCCTCCCGGTCGTCCACCACCGCCCGCGCCAGCCCGGGGCCGATCCCGGGGACGAAGGCGAGCGCCTCCGCGCCGGCGCGGTTCGGGTCGAGGGGCCTGCCGATCAGGAGGCGCTCCTCGTCGGAGAGCGGCCGGGGCGGGCCCGGGTCCGCGGCGCAGCCGAGCCAGCCGCGGGGCGGCACCCCTCGACCCTCGGGCGAGCAGGCCCTGGGCGCATCGGGCCCCGGCGCGCGCGCCCGCAGGGCCGCCGGGAGCAACGAGGCGGCGACGAGGAGCGCCAGGGCGAGCCGGGCGTGCACGCCGCCCCGCCGTGCAAGGGCCCCGCCAGCCCGGTCCCCTACCCGCCGGCGGCGGGCGGGTTGAGGCAGAGGGCCTCGTTGAGCGCGGTGATCGCCTTCCGGTAGTCGTCCCGGCCGATCACGAACTGCATCGAGGTCTGGCGCAGCGACTGGGAGACCGCGTTCACGTTGATCCGGTTCTGGGCCATCGCCTGGGCGGCGCGGGCGAGCACGCCCGGGAACGCGATGTTGGTGCCGATGGCGCAGACGATGGCGGAGGGCGCCACGGTCACGACCTCGTAGGCGTTCTCGAGCTCCTCGAGGAACGCCGGCGTCATCGACTTCTCCCAGACGACGTGCGTGATCGAGTTCGCGTTGGTGGCCTTGAGGATGTAGGAGACGCCGTGCTTCCTGAAGATCTCCATGACGCCCAGGTCGAAGCCGACCGTGCCCACCATGGACGGGTCGTGGATCTCGACGGCGGTGACCTTGGCCGAACCGGCGATGATCTCGATCCGGGCCTGCTTCCCCACGTACCCCTTGGTGATGAGCGTGCCGGGGTGGTCCGGCTCGAAGGTGTTCTTGAGGCGGATGCTGACGCCGGCCAGCTCCATGGGCTTCGCCGCCTTGGGGTGGATGGCCTCCATGCCCACGTCGGCCAGCTGGTCGGCCACGTCGTAGTTGGTGGCCCCGACCACCACCGTGTTCCCGGCGCCGACGATCTCCGGGTCGGCGGAGGAGAGGTGAAACTCCTTGTGGATGATGGCCTCGTCCGGCCGGAGCTCGACCGCGATCTTCGAGAAGGTGACCTCGGAGTAGCCGCGGTCGAACTCCCGCATGATGCCCTCGACGCCCTTGGTGTAGCCGGTGGCCACGATCACCTGGGACTTCAGATCCACGCCCTGGAAGCTCTTGTGGATGCGCTCGTCGATGGTGAGCGGGTCGTCGTCGTCGAAGCCGGTCAGGTCCATGAAGAGGGCCTTCACGCCCTTCTTCTTCAGGATCTCCACGGAGTTGAAGGCGCTGTGGGCCTCCCCGACGGCGGCCAGCATCTCCCGGGCGGCGAGGAGCACGTTCTCCCGCCGGAGGTAACCGCTGGCGAGCACGTGGCGCATCGAGTGCAGGTACTCGGCCAGCTCCCGGATCCGCCTGTCGAGGAAGCCGTCGGCCACCGACAGGTCGAGCCCGAGCGGCGCCATCTCCTTGTTGATGGCCTTGAGCTTGCCGAGCAGGCCCTCGAGCGCGCCGGCGTAGTCGCCGCCCGAGGCGAACTTGGCGTAGATGCCGGGCGCCCCGGTCTTCTTGTGCTCGAGCAGGTCGTTGGTCACGCCGGCGTAGGCCGACACGACGTACACCCTTCCGTACACCTGCTTCGGGTCGCGCAGGACGATGTTCTTCAGGACCTCGTCGAAGTGCGACATCGAGGTGCCGCCGATCTTCTCGACAGTGATCATGCTCGGGATCCGTTCCGGTCGCGTGGGGAGCCCCGAAAAATGCCCGAAAGGACGGCGATGGGCAAGCGGGGCGAGCGGTCGCACCGGTGCCTCGCCCGGCGCGGCCGCCCCGCGCTACAATCCGTCACCTCTTCCCGGGAGCGACATGAAGGGCATCGTCCTGGCAGGCGGGACCGGCTCGCGGCTGTTTCCGCTCACGAAGGTCACGAACAAGCACCTCCTGCCGGTGGGCCGGGAGCCGATGGTCCTGCACCCGATCCGCAAGCTGACCGAGGCGGGGATCGAGGAGATCCTGATCGTCACCGGCGTCGAGCACATGGGCGACGTGGTGAACCTGCTGGGATCGGGGCGGGAGTACGGCTGCCGCTTCACCTACAAGGTCCAGGACGAGGCCGGGGGGATCGCCCAGGCGCTCGGACTGGCCGAGAACTTCGCCGCCGGCGTCCCGGTCTGCGTGGTCCTGGGCGACAACGTCTTCCAGGACCCCTTCGGCGCGCTCGTCTCGGCCTTCGAGCGCCAGCGCCGCGGGGCCCGGATCGCGCTCAAGCGCGTGCCCGATCCGCACCGGTTCGGGGTGGCCGAGGTCCGGGACGGCCGGGTGGTCCGCATCGTCGAGAAGCCGCGGTCGCCCCGCTCCGACCTGGCCGTGACCGGCCTCTACTTCTACGACGCCCACGTCTACGACCTCATCCGCACGCTCCGGCCCTCCGCCCGCGGCGAGCTCGAGATCACGGACGTCAACAACGCCTACCTGCGTGCCGGAGAGCTGCGCTACGACGTCCTGCGCGGCTGGTGGACCGACGCCGGCACCTTCGACTCCCTCCACCGCGCCAACGAGTTCGCCCGGAGCCTGGAGGCCCGGCGCGCACCCCGCGCCGCGCGCGCCCGCCGGGCACGCGGAGGGAGGGCCTAGATGCCGCCGCCCATCGACGGGGTCCGCGTCAAGCCGCTCAAGGTCATCCCCGACGAGCGCGGACGACTGATGGAGATGCTGCGCCGGGACGACGACCTCTTCATCGAGTTCGGCCAGACCTACCTCACCACCATGTACCCGGGGGTCACCAAGGCCTGGCACTACCACAAGCTCCAGCACGACCACTTCGTCTGCGTGCGGGGCATGATCAAGCTCGTCCTGTACGACGACCGGGAGGGCTCGGCCACCAAGGGCGTCGTGAACGAGATCTTCCTGGGGGACCACGACCAGAAGCTGGTCCAGATCCCGCCCCTCGTCTGGCACGGGTTCAAGAACATCGGCGAGACCGAGGCGCTCATCGTGAACGTGGTCACGAGGCCGTACGACCACCGGCAACCCGACGAGTACCGGGCCGATCCGCACCAGAGCCACATCCCCTACTCCTGGGCGCGGCGGGACGGCTGAGCCGTGAACCTGCTCGTCACCGGCGGAGCCGGGTTCATCGGCTCGAACCTGGTCCGGCTCCTGCTCGCGGAGCGGCCGGACTGGCGGGTGGTCAACCTCGACAAGCTCACCTACGCCGGCAACCCGGAGAACCTGGCGGACCTCGAGGGCCACCGGTGCTACCGCTTCGTCCGGGGGGACGTGTGCGACGGCCCGCTGGTGGCGGAGATCCTCCGGTCCGAGCGCATCGAGGCGGTGATGCACCTCGCCGCCGAGAGCCACGTGGACCGCTCCATCCTGGAGGCGGCCGTCTTCATCGAGACGAACGTGCGGGGAACCCAGGTCCTGCTGGAGGCCTCCCGCGAGCTGGGGGTGAACCGGTTCCTCCAGGTCTCGACCGACGAGGTCTACGG
Source organism: Anaeromyxobacteraceae bacterium (assembly GCA_035466675.1). Lineage (GTDB taxonomy): Bacteria > Myxococcota > Myxococcia > Myxococcales > Anaeromyxobacteraceae > Anaeromyxobacter. Next base: position 7,595 of record DATIUR010000215.1, read on the forward strand.
ATCGCTCGGCCCCTCCGGCCTCTTCACCGAGGAGACGCCCCTCGACCCCAGCTCCCCCTACTCCGCCTCCAAGGCGGCGAGCGACCTCCTGGCGCTGGCGTACCAGCGCACCTTCGGCGTCCCGGTGGTGGTGACCCGCTGCTCCAACAACTACGGCCCCTACCAGTTCCCCGAGAAGCTCATCCCCCTCATGATCGCGAACGCGATCCGGGACCTGCCCCTGCCCGTCTACGGCGACGGCATGAACGTCCGGGACTGGATCCACGTCGAGGACCACTGCCGCGGGCTCCTGGCCGCCCTGGAGCGCGGGCGGGCCGGCCAGACCTACAACCTGGGCGCCTCGAACGAGCGCCCCAACATCGAGATCGTCCGGGCGGTGCTCGACCGGCTCGGGAAGCCGCACACGCTCGTCCAGCACGTGAAGGACCGGCCGGGCCACGACCGGCGCTACGCCATCGACGCGTCCAAGGCCCGGCGCGAGCTGGGCTGGGAGCCGCGGCACCGCTTCGACGAGGCGCTGGCGGCCACCGTGGAGTGGTACCTGGCCCACCGGCCCTGGTGGGAGCGCATCCTCTCCGGCGAGTACCGCACCTACTACGAGCGCCAGTACGGATCGCGCGGGTGACGCGTCGGGCCGTCCGTCTAGCCTCCCGCCGCCAGCCGGACCGCCCGCCGCAGCCCGGCGAAGCGCAGCCGCCCCAGCGCCTCGGCGGGCGCGAGCAGCGCCTGCTCGGCGTGCTCGCCGGAGAGGCGCGCCGAGAAGCCCGGCGGGAGCCGCGCCGCGAAGGCGTGCTCCTCCACCACGGTGACCGTCCCCGCCGCGCCCCGCTGGAGCGAGGGGTCGAGCCCGAAGGCGTGCCGGTACCCCAGGTCCACCACCGGGACGTCCGCCCCCGTCTCCTCGCGCAGCTCGCGCCGGGCCGCCTCCGCGGGCGTCTCGTCCTCCTCGATCCGTCCGGTGACCTGCTGCCAGAACCCTCCCCGATCCGGGCCGCGCCGGAGCAGGAGCACGCGCCCGTCCGCCGACAGCGGGACCACGGAGACCGTCCGCAGGTCGAAGGAGGCGTCCTCCCGGGCCCGCCCCAGCGCCGCCGCCAGGTGCCCGGCCAGGCGGTCCTCCACCTCGGCGGTCGGGGGAGCGGCCCGGCCCCGGGCCCGCAGCTCCGCCTCGAGGCTCGTCACCCCCAGGCCCGGCTCGGCGATCCCGCACGGCACGATGGACTGGAAGTGCGACAGGTCCGGCCGCACGTTGAAGGCGAGGCCGTGGCTGGTCACCCACCGCGACAGGTGCACGCCCACCGCCCCGATCTTCCTCCGCCCCGCCCAGGCCCCGCGGTGCTCCGGGTGGCGGCCCGCCTCGACCTCGAAGTCGGCGCAGGTCCGGATCATCGCCTCCTCCAGCGCCGCCACGTACCGCCGCACGTCCGGGCGGTCGGAGAGGTCGAGCACCGGGTAGGCCACGATCTGGCCGGGCCCGTGGTAGGTCACGTCCCCTCCCCGGTCGGTCTCGTGGACCTCGAAGCCGCGGGAGGCGAGCCAGTCCGGATCGGCCACGACGTTCCGGCCGTCGGCGCCGCGCCCCAGCGTCAGCACGGGGGGGTGCTCGAGCAGGAACAGCCAGTCGGTCTCCGGCGGCGCGCCGGCCCGGACGGCGTCCCCGGCCAGGCGCATCAGGGCGAGCCCGTCGTCGTACTCGACCCGGCCGAGCCGGTGGGTGCGCAGCCTCCGCATCGGACGCGATCAGGCGCGCGCCGGCGCGCCCGGCTCGCCCCGGCGCGGCCGCTCGGGGCGGTTGAGCGCGTGGATGGCCTCCCCGAGGGCCGCCTTGCACGCCTCCATGAAGGCCTCGGGCAGGGTGGGATGAGCGTGCACGGTGAGGGCCACGTCCTCGAGGGTCGCGCCCATCTCCAGGGCGAGCGCCGCCTCGGCCACGAGGTCCGACGCCTCCGGGCCGCACACCGTCACGCCCAGGAGCAGCTTCGACCTCGCGTCGCCCACCACCTTCACGAACCCCTCGGTGTGGTCGATGGCGATGGCCCGGCCGAGCGCGCCGAAGGCGAACTTGCCCACCACCGGCTCGTGGCCCTGCGCGCGCGCCTCCGCCTCGGAGAGCCCGACGGTGCCGATCTCGGGGTCGGTGAAGATGGCGCCGGGCATGGCCACCCAGTCCCGCGCCGACCTGCGGCCGGCGATGGCCTCGGCGGCGATCTCGCCCTCCTTCGAGGCCTTGTGGGCCAGGAAGGGCGGACCGGCCAGGTCGCCGATGGCGAAGATGGAGGGGACGCTGGTCCGGTACTGGCCGTCCACCTCGACGAACCCCTTCGGCGAGACCTTCACCCCCACCTTCTCGAGGCCGAGCCCCTCCGAGTTGGGGCGGAAGCCCACCGCCACCAGGATCCGGTCGCACGGGATCGACTCGTCCTTGCCGTCGATCTCCGCCTTCACGGCCAGGGCCCCGCCGGCCCGCTCCCAGCCCTTCGCCTTCGCGTTCAGGTGCACCGCGACGCCGCGCTGGCGCAGGCCTTTCTGGACCAGCCGGACGGCCTCCGGGTCGACCCCGGTCAGGATCTGCGGGAGGGCCTCCAGGAACGTGACCTTCGAGCCCAGCTTGGCGTAGACGGTGCCCAGCTCGAGCCCGATCACGCCGCCGCCGATGCACACGAGCCGATCCGGGATCTCCGACAGGGCCACCGCCTCCTTCGCGCTCCAGACGTCCTTGCCGTCGTAGGCGAAGCCGGGGATCTCGATGGGGCGCGCCCCGGTCGCCACGATGAAGGCCTGCGCCTCCAGCCGCTGCGGCTCGCCCGCGCCCGCGACCTCGACGGCGCCGGGCGCGACGAACGTGGCGGTGCCCCGGATCACCTCCACCCCGTTTCCCTTCTCCAGGGTGCCCACCCCGGAGACGAGCTTCTTCACCACGGCGTCCTTGAACTCGCGGAGCTTCGAGACGTCCACCCGCGGGCGTTCGGCCAGGATGCCGCGATCGGCGGCGGCGCGCACCTCCTCGACCAGGTTCGCGGCGGCGATGAGCGCCTTGGAGGGGATGCACCCCCAGTTGAGGCAGACGCCGCCCAGGGACTCCTTCTCGATCAGGGCGGTCTTCTTGCCGAGCTGGGCGAGGCGGATGGCGGCGACGTACCCACCGGGCCCGGCCCCGATCACGACGGCGTCGAAGGTCTTGGTGGCCATGTCGGTCCCTTTCCTGGCGGAGACATAATCGGCCGGCCGTTCCGGCGCGCCGGCACTGTACGGGCGCGCCGTCCCTCCGTAAAGCGCGCCGCGGCGGCCCGGAGGGGCCTCCCGCGGGCGTCAACCCACCAGCAGGACGGTGGTGGAGCGGGCCCCGTGCGCGCCGACGACCAGGACCTGCTCGATGTCCGCGGTCTTCGAAGGTCCGGCCAGGAAGAGGCCGAAGCGCGGCGGGTCGAACCGGATCCGCTGGTAGGCCTGGTGCATCTCGTGCACGAGCCCCGAGGCGGGCACCACCACCACCAGGTGCTGGGGCAGCACCAGGATGGCCCGGTGGGGCCCGAGCCGGTCCCCCTCGATCCAGACGGCGCCGTTCTCCGCCACCGCGATCTCGCCCGGCAGGATGGCGACGTCGATCCCCTCGAGCCCGTGGGGCGTCGGGATGGAGGCGAGGTCCACGTTGGGCGCGCCCACGCCCGGCACCAGGGAGGCGACCCGCCGGGCGTCCTCGAAGCACCGGAGGCCGGCGAGCGCCGCGCTCGCCGCGGCGAGGTCGGGCACGCGCAGGCAGGCGCCCCCGGCCGCCGCCACCGCCTCGGCGAACTGCGCCGCCGGATCGGGGTAGCGGATCCCCGGTCCGGCCTCGGGCAGCGGCGAGGGCGGCGGGCGAGCCGCCCGGAGCGCCGCCAGGATGGCCTCGCGGGATCCGCTCACCGGCGACTCCGGTGGAGGTCGCGGAAGCTCTGACGCGGCATGGGCGGCAGCTCGCGCGTCCTCCCCCAGGCGCCGGCCCGCCCCAGCCGCGGGAAGGCGCGCAGGAAGCCGCGCGCGGCGCGCCCGGCCAGGCGGTAGAGCCAGGCGTGCCGCAGCACGCGGGCGGCGACGGCCAGGGCCGCGCGCTTGCGCCACGGGAGGAGGCCGCGCGAGCCGATCTCCCGTCGCCAGCCCAGGAGCTGCTCGTGCAGGTCGATCCGGACCGGGCAGACGTCGTCGCAGGATCCGCACAGGGTGGACGCGAAGGGGAGCGTGGCGTGCGCCGCGGCGTCGCGGTGGGGGGCCAGCACCGAGCCGAGCGGGCCCGGGATGGTGGTGCCGTAGCTGTAGCCGCCGCTCCGGCGGTAGACCGGGCAGGTGTTCATGCAGGCGCCGCAGCGGATGCAGCGCAGGACCGGGCGGAAGGGCTCCTGCGCCAGGATGGCGCTCCGCCCGGCGTCCACGATCACCACGTGCAGCTCGCCTCCGCGGATGGGGCCGTGGAAGTGGGACGTGTAGGTGGTGACGGCCTGGCCGGTGGCGGAGCGGGCCAGCAGGCGCAGGAAGACGCCCAGGTCCCTCGCCCGCGGCACGATCTTCTCCACGCCCATGCAGGCGAGGTGGAGCGGCGGCAGCGAGGCGCCCAGATCGGCGTTCCCCTCGTTGGTGCAGACCACCACCCCGCCCGTCTCGGCCACGGCGAAGTTCACGCCGGTGATCCCGGCCTGGGCCCGGAGGAACCGCTCGCGCAGGTGGCCGCGGGCCGCCTCGGTGAGCGCCTTCGGGTCGGCGAGCCCCGCCGGCGTCCCCAGGTGACGGTGGAACAGCTCCCCGATGTCCTCCTTCTTCTTGTGGATGGCGGGGAGGACGATGTGGCTGGGGGGCTCGCCCGCCAGCTGCACGATGCGCTCGCCCAGGTCGGTGTCCACCACCTCGATCCCGCGCTCCTCCAGGTAGGGGTTGAGGCCGCACTCCTCGGTGAGCATCGACTTCGACTTCACCACCCGGGTGACGCCGTGCCCGGCCAGGATCCCGTGCACGATGGCGTTGTGCTCGGCGGCGTCCCGGGCCCAGTGCACCCGGACGCCGAGGCGGGTGGCGTTCCGCTCGAACTCCTCCAGGAAGTCGGCCAGGCGCGAGGCCACGTGGGCCTTGATGCCGGCGGCGGTCTCGCGCAGCGCCTCCCACTCCGGGAGCGAGCGGGCGGCCCGGTCGCGCTTGGCCCGGACCCACCACAGCGCCTGGTCGTGCCAGTGGGCGCGCGCGTCGTCGGCGGCGAAGGCGGCCGCGCGCTCGGGGTGGCCGGTCACGAGAGCCTCGCCTCCGCCAGGATCTCCGAGACGTGCATGAACCGGAGGCGGCGGTCCTCGCGCCGCGCCAGGCCGTCGAGGTGCATGAGGCAGCTCATGTCCACGCCGGTCACCACCTCGGCGCCGGCCTTCTCGTGATCCGCCAGGCGATCCCGCCCCATCATGGTGGAGACGGCCGGCTCGCCCACCGAGAAGACGCCCCCGAAGCCGCAGCACTCGTCCGGGCGCGAGAGATCCACGAGCGTGATCCCCTGGAGCGGCGAGAGGAGCGCGGCCACCTTGTCGAAGGGCGCGACCACCCGCTCGCTCCCCGCCCCGAGCCGCAGCTCGCGCAGGCCGTGGCAGCTCCGGTGCAGGCCCACCCGGTGCGGGAAGCGCCCCTCCACCCGCCTCACCTTGGCGACGTCCACCAGGAACTCGCACAGCTCGAAGGTCTTCGCGCGAACCGCCGCCAGCGCGGCGCTCTCGCCGACGATGGCGCCGTAGTGGTTCCGCACCATGGAGACGCAGCTGCCGGTGGGCGCCACCACCGCGTCGTACGGGGCGAAGATCCGGAGGAACCGCTCCGCCAGGGGACGGGCCTCGGCGGCGAGCCCCGCGTTCGCCATGGGCTGGCCGCAGCAGGTCTGGTCCTCGGGGAACTCCACCCGGAGCCCCAGCCGCTCCAGCACCGCCAGCGTGGCCAGCCCGACCCGGGGGTAGAGCTGGTCCACGTAGCAGGGGACGAACAGGCCGACCTTCACGCGCGCGCGCCCTCCGCGCCGCCCCGCGGGGCGGTGCAGCGATCCACGAGCAGGAGGATGGAACGGTACGGGATCCCGGAGTGGAGCGACAGGCCGATCTCGCAGGTCCGGCTGTTCGAGTACCCCTCGGCGCAGCCGGGTGGAAGCGCGGCGCGAAGCCCCGCCACGGCCGAGGCGTTCAGCTCGGGGTGGGTGAAGCCGCGGTCGCCCGCGAAGCCGCAGCACCCCACCGGCGGGGCGACCACCCGCTCGGCGCAGGCCCGGGCCACCGCCTCGAGCTTCGCCCCGAGCCCCATCCTGGCCGAGCTGCAGGTGAGGTGGACCGCCACCGTGCCGGCCCGCCGGGAGAAGGCGAGCCGGTCCATGAGGTGGTCGTGCACCAGCTCGACCGGCTCGTAGAGGCGCAGGCGCGGATCGAGCGTCTTCCGCATCCGGTGGAGGCAGGGGCTCGTCTCGCAGACCACCGGCAGCGCGCCGTTCCGGCTGGCCGCGAGCAGCGCCCGGTCCAGCTCCCGGGCCTTGGCCTCCGCCACCTCCGGGAAGCCCTTCGACTCGAAGGCCATCCCGCAGCAGAGGCTCTCGAGCCCCTCGGGAAGGACGACGTCGTACCCCGCCTTGGCCAGCACGGAGAGCATCGCCTCGGAGGCCTCGCGCTCCTCCGGGTCGGCGCGGGCCGGCCCCATGGTGCGGACCACGCAGCTCGGCAGGTAGACCGCCGCCCGCTCGCCCCCGTTCACCGCCGGCGCGATGCGGGCCCGGGCCGGGCGGGGCATGGCCGGGTTCCACAGCGGGAGCCGGCCGCCGCTCAGGCGGCGCGCGCCGCGGGCCAGCGCGCCCATGAGCCGCGTGCCCAGCACCGCGTGCGCGGCGTCGGCCGCGGCCAGGCCCGTACGCACCCCGGCCTGCACCGCGCCGAACCGGGCCGCCGCTCCCTCCGCCAGCTCCCGCGCGCGAGCGGTGCGCGACGCGGCCCGCAGGCGCTTCGTCAGCTCGCCGGTGTCGATCCCGACCGGGCAGGCGGTGGCGCACAGCCCGTCGGTGGCGCAGGTCTCCTCTCCCAGGTAGCCGTAGTCCGAGGCCAGCCGCTCGAGCCGTTCGGATCCCCCGCCCGACGCCGCCAGGCGGGCGATCTCCCGGCGCACGGTGATGCGCTGCCGGGGCGTGAGGGTGAGGTCGCGCGACGGGCAGCGCGGCTCGCAGAAGCCGCACTCGGTGCACCGGTCCACGATCTCGTGCGCGGGCGGCAGGGCCTTCAGATTCGCCAGGTGGACGCGAGGGTCGTCGTTCAGGATCACGCCCGGGTTCAGGATCCCCTCCGGGTCGAGGAGCGCCTTCACCCGGCGCATGAGGCCGTAGGCCCGGGCGCCCCACTCCAGCTCCACGTAGGGCGCCATGTTCCGCCCGGTGCCGTGCTCTCCCTTGAGCGAGCCGTCGTAGCGGCGGACGACCATCTCGCACACCTCGTCCATGAACCGGCCGTAGCGCGCCACCTCCGCCGGAGCGCCGAAGTCCTGGGTGAAGACGAAGTGCAGGTTCCCGGCCAGGGCGTGGCCGAAGAGGATTCCCTCGTCGTAGCCGTGGGCGTGCATCAGGCGCTGGAGGTCCACCGTCCCGGCGGCGAGGCGCTCCATGGGGAAGGCCACGTCCTCGATGACGACGGTGGTCCCCAACCGCCGCGCCGCGCCCACCGCCGGGAAGAGGCCGCGCCGGATGTCCCAGAGGCGCTCGTACTCCACCTTCCTCGGGGTGAAGTCCCACGGGACCAGCGTGGGAAGCCCCTCGAGCCGCGCCTTCACCTCCTGCACCCGGGCCGCCACCTCGTCCGCCGCCCGGGCGCGGGTCTCGCAGAGGAGCGCGCAGGCGTCCGGAGCGAGGCCGGCCAGCCACTCCGGCATGCCGGGCTTCCGCTCGACCGACCGGAGCGAGGCGCGGTCCATCATCTCCACCGCCGCCACCGGCCCGCCGGCCAGGCGCTGCGTGGCGCGGGCGGCGGTCTCGATGTCGGGGAAGACCACCAGCGCGCTGGCGCGGTGGGGATGGTCCTCCACGGTCCGGAAGGTCAGCTCGGCGATGAAGCCGAGCGTGCCCTCCGAGCCCACCATCAGGTGGAGGAGCACGTCGACCGGATCCTCGAAGTCGAGGAAGGCGTTGAGGGAGTAGCCGGTGGTGTTCTTGATCCGGTACTTCTCCCGGATGCGCCGGGAGAGCTCCGGGTCGCCCACGATCTCGCCGCGGATGGCGGAGAGGCCGGCCAGGAGGTCGGCGTGCGTCTCCGCGAAGCGCCGGCGGGAGGCGGGGTCGCCGGTGTCGAGCTCGGCCCCGTCCGCCAGCACGATCCGCATCCGGTCCACGGTCCGGTAGCTGTTCTCGGCGGTGCCGCAGCACATGCCCGAGGCGTTGTTGGCGGCGATGCCCCCCACCATGCAGGCGCCGATCGAGGCCGGGTCCGGCCCGATCTTCCGGCCGTGGCGCGAGAGGGCCGCGTTCGCCTCGGCGCCGATCACGCCGGGCCCCAGCCGGATGCGCGCCCCGCCGTCCAGCACCTCCAGCTCGCGCCAGCCGCCGGCCAGGACCAGCAGCACCGACTCGGTGACGGTCTGCCCGGAGAGGCTCGTCCCCGCCGCCCGGAAGGTGACCGGCGTGCCGTGCCGGCGGGCCGCGCCCAGCAGGCGCGCCACCTCCTCGCCGGTCCGGACCTTGGCGACGATCTTCGGGACGAGCCGGTAGAAGCTGGCGTCGGTGCCCCAGGCGAGCGTGCGGAGCGGATCGCAGTGGAGGCGATCGGGGGGAAGCGCCTGCGCGGCCTCCTCCCAGAAGCGGCGGTGCGCCGGGGGGAGCGCAGCGACGTCGCGGTCGTTCGACACCGGCGCAGACTAGCCGCGGGGCGCGGCCCGGTTCAAGCGGCGCCCCGCGCGGGCGGCCCGGCGGTCGGATCAAAGCCAGGCGGTGATGGACGACTTCAAGGCCCGGCTGCTCGCGGAGCATGCCCAGCACCCACCGCGCGGTCCGACGGGCGAGGCCATCAGCGAGGCCCTCGGCAACTGGGATGCGCTCACGCTCTTCCTCACCGACCCGCACCTACCCATCGACAACAACGCCTCGGAGCGTGCCCTCCCCTGGCCGGCCTCCACTCGCTCATCGCGACCTGCGAGGTGAACGGCGTGAACCCGGTCGCGTACCTCGCCGACGTGCTTCTCCGCGTCCAGACGCACCCTGCCTCTCGGATCGACGACCTCCTGCCGAACAACTGGAGCAAGACCAGTCTGGACTCGTCATGAACGCGGCGGGGTCACGCTCCTGCTACACTCAGGGGCCGTGACGTTCGACGCTGACCTCGAGACAGCCCACCGGCGCTCATCCAATCATCGAGCCGAGGTGCTCTCGAGCGAGTCCTGCGGCTGCTTCTACTGCTGCTCGGTGTTTCACCCGACAGAGATCGAAGACTGGGTCGACGAAGATCGGGCCGGAGCCGGCCAGACGGCACTCTGCCCGCGGTGCGGCATAGACTCCGTGATCGGGTCGAACGCCGGCATACCGCTGACACAGGAATTCCTCTCGAGGACGAAAGCGTACTGGTTCTAGCGTCCAGGCACGCTCCGCACGTTGTTGCGTCGTGCGTCAACACGTCCACCGCCGGGCGGATATCCGCCCGCGCTCCCGCGTCGCCGACGGGCGCCGCGTATTCCACTCCTCTTCCACGCCCTCTCGGTTCTCGGGCGGTGGCGACACTCCAGAGCACGGAGCACCGGGGAAGCCCGCACCCTGCCCAACATCGCGCGGGGCATCACCCCGCGTCGTCGCCGACGCTACTCCTCCGCGCCGCGTGGTCGGCGTCGCTACTCCTCCGGGGCAACTGTTTCGGTCTTGCCGCGAACGTACCCATAGAAGCCTCGTTGCACGTCGAGTGTTACCGCGCCGTCCGGGGCAATGAGAACCTGGAGACGCGCATCACCGACGCGCATCCACCAGGTTCGTTCGTCGAGGCGTTCCAGGTGGAGCCAATAGTCTACGACGAGTTCATCAAAGACGCCCTCGTTTGCGTGCTCGACCTTGCGATCCGCGTCTCGAGCCAGGACACGCCAGTCGGCCCCGGGGTTCTGTGCACAGCGGTGAAGCCACTCAGTTGTCGATTTGTCGTCCATGGTTCACTTACATCCAGCCTCACCTCGGCCTCGTCCCACAGCGCCTTCGGGAAGGCTTCGTGCGCCGCGCTCCGCCGCTC
>DATIUR010000216.1:0-6948 GCA_035466675.1 Anaeromyxobacteraceae bacterium
CGCGGCCGGCGCCCGCGCTCCGCCGCCCAGCGCCTCGGCGACGTCCGGGTCGTCCGGCGCCAGCTCCTGCACCTTGCGCCAGGTGGCGCGTGCCTCGCCGGCGCGTCCGGCCTCCGCGTGGACGTGGGCCAGCTCCTTGTAGACCGAGAGCGTCTTGGAGGTCTGGCCCAGGTCCCGGAAGGCCTGGGCGAGCAGGTTCAGGGTCTCCACGTCCTTCGGGTCGGCCTTGAAGCAGAGCTGGAGCTTGGCCAGGGCGCGCTTGGTGTCGCCCTTGGCCAGGTAGATGTTGGCCAGCTCGCGCGTGAGCGAGAGGTCGTTCGGGACGAGCGATGCGACGCGCTCCGCGATCTTGAGGTACTCGTCGGCCCGGTTGTGCCGCTTGAGGTGGTCCGCGGCGCGCCGGAAGTGCTCGAGCGCGGCGGCCGCGTCTCCCGCCCGGGCGCACAGCTCGCCGAGCTTGACCGCCGAGGCGATGTTGTCCGGGTCGAGCTCCACCATCCGGCGGAGGACCTCGGTGAGCTTGGCGGCGTCGCCCGCCCGCTCGTGGGATGCCGCCATCAGCTGGAACTGGCTCATGGCGTCGCTGACCAGGCCGAGCTGCTGGTAGAGGCCGGCCAGCCGCTCGTTCACCCGGACGTCTTCCGGGTCGAGCTTCACGATCTGCTTGTAGACGGCGACCGCCTTGAGGAAGAAGCCCTGCTCGGCGTAGGTGTCGGCCACCCGCTTGAAGGCCTCGGCGGCCGCCTTGTCGTCGCCCTTCTTCTGGTGCAGCTCGGCGACCTTGAGCAGGATGCGCGAGTCCTTCGGATCCTCCGCCAGGATCTTCTGGTACGCCGCGATCGCCTTGTCGTGGGCACCCTTCTGTACGAGCTTGGTCGCCTCGGCGATGATCTTGTTCTTGTCGACTGCCATCGGGCAGGGCGGTGCTCGCGGGTCGAGGACCGCGCCCTTGGCAAGTGCGCGGAACGGCACGCACCGCCGCCGACGCAGCCTCCACGGGGCCTGTTCAGCGTAATGGATGGAGCGGGGTCGGTCAAGGCGCGAATCCCGCGATCCGACGCGGGATTTTCCGCCTCCGGGCGGCGCCGCGACGGCCCTAGCCGCCCCGCGTCCGGGGGGTCTGCGGCGCTTCCTCGGGCGCGGGGGGCGGGTTCAGGATCTGGTCCACGATCCGGGTGTCGTACGTTCCGGCTACGAAGCCGGGGTGCGTCAGGACCCGACGGTGGAACGCGATGTTGGTCTTGATCCCCTCGATGACGTATTCGTTCAGCGCCCGGAGGGTGCGCTTCAGGGCGATCTCCCGGGTGGCGCCGGTGACGATGAGCTTCGCCACGAGCGAGTCGTAGTACGGCTGCACCGTGTACTGCTCGTAGGCCATGGTGTCCACGCGCACGCCGTACCCACCCGGCTGGTGGTAGCCGACGATCTTGCCCGGGGAGGGCGCGAAGGTGACCGGGTCCTCCGCGTTCACCCGGCACTCGATGGCGTGGGCGCTGGGGGTGACCGACTCCTGGCTGCGCTCGAGCCGCTCGCCCGAGGCGAGGCGAATCTGCTCGCGCAGGAGGTCCAGCCGGTACACCTGCTCGGTGACCGGGTGCTCCACCTGGATCCGGGTGTTCATCTCCATGAAGTAGTACCGGCCGTGCTCGTCCATCAGGAACTCGATGGTGCCGACGTTGTTGTAGCCGATCTTCCTCATGGCCCCGAGGGCGACCTCCCCCATCTCCCGCCGGAGCGCCGGCGTCACCGCCGGTGAGGGGGCCTCCTCGATGAGCTTCTGGTGGCGCCGCTGCACCGAGCACTCGCGCTCGCCCAGGTGGATCACGTTCCCGTGCTCGTCCGCCACGATCTGCAGCTCGATGTGCCGCGGCTGCTCCACGTACCGCTCGAGGTACATCGACCCGTCGCCGAACGCCGCCAGCGCCTCGTTGCTGGCGGTCTCGAAGAGCTTGCCGATCTCCGCCGGGTCGCGGCAGATCTTCATGCCGCGCCCGCCGCCGCCGGCGGCGGCCTTGAGGATGACGGGGTAGCCCACCTGGGCGGCGGTCCGCTCCGCCTCCTCCGCGTCGGCGAGCTTGCCCCGGGCGCCGGGGAGCAGGGGCAGGCCGGCCTTCTCCATCGCCTCGCGGGCGGCCACCTTGTTCCCCATGAGCTTGATCATCTCGGGGCGGGGGCCGATCCAGCGGAGCCCGAGCTGCGTCACCATCTCGGCGAACTCGGCGTTCTCGGAGAGGAAGCCGTAGCCGGGGTGCAGCGCGTCGCAGCCGGTCACGTCGGCGGCGGCGAGCAGGGCCCGCGGGTTGAGGTAGGAGAGCTTCGACTGGGGCGGGCCGATGCAGATCGCCTCGTCGGCGAACCGGACGTGGAGCGACTCCGCGTCCGCGGTGGAGTGGACGGCCACCGTGGAGAGGCCCAGCTCCTTGCAGGCGCGGATCACCCGCAGCGCGATCTCGCCGCGGTTGGCGATGAGGACCTTCTTGAACATGGCCTGTCCCGGCGGCTAGCCCGGCACGATGCGGAAGAGCTTCTCGCCGAACTCCACCGGCGTGGCGTTCTGGACGAAGATCTCGGCGACGGTCCCGTCCACCTCGCACTCGATCTCGTTCATGAGCTTCATCGCCTCGACGATGCAGAGCACCTGGCCCTTCTTCACCTTCTGGTCCACCTCGACGAACGGCGGCGAGTCGGGCGAGGGCGCGCGGTAGAAGGTGCCCACGAAGGGCGAGCTGACGATCACGCCCGGCTGGGCGGCCTCCGCCTCGGCACTCGGGGCCGGGGCGGCGGCCGGGGCGGGCGGGGCGACCGGGGGCGGGGTGGCCACCGGGGCGAGCGGGGAGTGGACGGCGGGAGGCGGCGACGACCAGGCGACCGGGGCGGGCGCGAACGGGGCGACGGTCCCGCGGCGGATGACGACCTTCTCCGGCCCCCTCTGCCAGGCGATGTGGGTGACGTCGGTCTTCTCCACCAGCTGGACGAGCTTCTTCACGTCCTCGATGGTGAAGCCGCCCGCCGCCAGGCCCTCGCCCGCGCGGTCCTGCGCCTGCTTGAGAGGTCTCGTCGCCATTTCGTCTCCTTGCGCGGCCGGCTAGCCGGCCACGCGGGTGAGGTACTCGCCGCTGCGGGTGTCGATGCGCAGGAGGTCCCCCTCCTCGATGAAGAGGGGGACGTTCACCACGTAGCCGGTCTCGAGGGTGGCGGGCTTGGTCGCCCCGGAGACCGTGTCGCCCCGCACGCCCGGATCGCACTTCGTGACCCGCAGGTCCATCGCGTTCGGCAGGGTCACGCCGATCGCCTTGCCGTTGAAGAAGAGGATGTGCGTGGTGGTGTTGTCCTTGATGAAGTGCGCGGCGTCCCCCATCTGCTCGGCGGTGAGGAAGGTCTGCTCGTAGTTCCTGTTGTCCATGAAGTTGTAGTGGTCGCCCTCGCGGTAGAGGTACTGCATCTCCCGCTCGTCGATGTCGGGCTTGCCCACCACGTCGCCGGACTTGAACGTCTTCTCGATGGTCCGGCCGGTGATGAGGTTCTTGATGCGGGTCCGCACGAAGGCCGAGCCCTTCCCCGGCTTCACGTGCTGGAACTCGACGATCTCCCAGGGATCCCGGTCGATCTCGATCTTCAGTCCCCGGCGGAAGGCCGAGGTGTCCAGGGTGTCTGCCATCGCTCGCTGCTCCTTCGAAGTTTCCGGATGGGAAGACCCGGGCCGTCCGCGCGACCCTCGCCCCCGGGGCGGTCCGGCGACGCCCGGGGCCCCCTACAGCTCCGACCGGAGCCTGGGCGCGGTGACGCGCAGGAGGTAGCGCGCCTTGCCGAGGTTCCCGTCGGGCGTGAGGGCGACGACCATGAAGTAGTCCGGCGAGACGAGGCGGGCCACCGTCAGGAGCTTCTCCGTCTGGATGCTCACCTCGGCGATGCCGCCGGCCTGGTGCGCCTCGGCCGCCTCCCGTGCGCTGCGGAAGATGCCGGAGTACTCGACGAGCAGGGACTTCACGTCCAGCCCGCCGCCGCTCACGAGGTGCGTGTCGACCTCGATGCCGTCCACGCCCATGAGCGAGCAGGCGAGCGCGCCCTCGACGCCCTGGCAGACTCCCTGGAGGTGCTCCCGAAACCCCATCTCGCGTCCCCGCTCCCCGGCGAAAACCCTCGTGATTTCGTGCCGGACGGGCGGGGTCGCGGACCTTGTAGCCCGCGCCCGTGCGCGGCGTCAAGGACGCAGCCTGGCCGCGGCGCGTCAAGGGCGCCCTGGCGGGCTCAGCTGCCGCAGGCGATGGGGGCTTGGCCGGAGTCGACCGGGCACCCCGTGCCGGCGGGGCAAGTCCACCCGCACCCGCCGCACGTGTAGACCGGAATCTCGAGGGCGGCGCTCTCGAAGCCCGTCCCGTCGCCCCAGACTCCCCGCATCCGCACCTGGTACGCGACCACGGCGGATCCCGCGACGGCGTTCGGGATGAGGACCGAGATGACGCCGGTCCCGCTGCTCGGGATGACGAAGACCGCGGGCACCACGTACTCGACGGGGGTGAGGTCGTTCGTGATCACGAGCTCCTGGATGTAGGCGTAGGCGGTGTCGAGCCGCCCGTAGTCGAGGTTCTCGGTGCTGGGCCGCTGGTTGTGCACCTCCACGAGGAGCCACACCGAAGGGGCCGCGGAGTCGAGCTCGATGAAGCCGATGTACTGCGCGTCGCAGGTGGAGGAGAACGTGCAGTCATCGCTCGGGAAGCAGATGGGTCCCCACCTGAGGGAGGCGTTGTTGTCGGCGCAGCCGGCCGCGAGGGCGGCCAGCGCGGCGGCGGCGAACGGACGGAGCTTCACGGCGACCTCCTACCCGCCCGCGGCGACCGAGGTCGCCGGCCGGTTCAGGATGCGGGGGGTGATGAAGATGAGCAGCTCGGTGTGGTCGTCCTGCTCGGTGGTGGTCCGGAACAGGTAGCCGAGGATGGGGATCTTCCCGAAGAAGGGGACCTCGCTGCGGCGGTCGGAGGTCTGGCGGGTGTAGATGCCGCCGATGACGGTGGTCTCGCCGTCGCGCACCAGCACCTCGGTCTCCGCCTCGCGCTTCGAGATGGAGGGCTGGCCGTTCGCCCCGGTGAGCTGCGGGTTGGGCGCGTTGTTGGTCGCCTTGATCTTGAGGAGGATCGACCCGTCGGCCGAGACGTGGGGCGTCACCTTCAGCTCGAGCTTCGCCTCGATGAAGGTGGTGTTCACGCCGGAGGCCGAGACCTGCGAGAAGGGGATGGAGATGCCCTGCCCGATGGTCGCCTCCCGGTTGTCGATGGTGGCGATCTTGGGGGCGGAGATGGTCTTCACCACGCCCGAGTTCTCCAGGGCCGTGAGGCGCAGGTTCAGGTTGAGCGAGCCGCCGGCGCTGCCGAACACCAGGCCGATGGCGCCGCCCGATCCGGCGCCGACCGCGGCGGGCAGGTTCACCGCGTAGCTGGGCGCGCCGGGCGAGCCGGCCGATCCGGCGCCGCCGGCGCCGCCCACGGCGCCCACGTTGTTCGGGAAGATGAGGCCGGTCGGGTTGCCGAGCACCTGGGTCATGCCGAAGGAGCCGCCCCACTGCACGCCCAGCGCCCGGTTGAAGTTCGAGGAGGCCTCGACGATCCGGCTCTCGATGAGCACCTGCGGGATCTCGGTGTCGAGGTTGCGGACCAGCCCCTCGGCCCGGACCAGCGCCTCGGGGATGTCCTTCACGATGAGGACGTTGGTGCGGTCGTCGGTGGAGACCGAGCCGCGGTCGGAGAGCACGTCCTTCACCCGGCTGGCCATCTCGGAGGCGCGGGCGAAGTTGACCGGGATGAGGCGCACCTTGAGCGGGATGAGGGGCTTGCGCGCCTCGGCGGCCTTGGCGGCGGCCTCCTCCTCCTTGGCGATGTCCTCGTGCTTGGCGATGCGGATGACGTTGCCGATCTCCTGCTTCCCGAGCCCCTTGGCCTTGAGGATGATGTCGAGCGCCTGGTCCCAGGGGACGTTGCGGAGCGAGACGGTCACCTTGCCGGTGACGTCGTCGGCCACCACGATGTTGCGCTTGGAGACGTCGGCGATGAGCCGGAGCAGGTTGCGGATGTCGACGTTGTTGAAGTCGAGCGTGATGCGCCGGCCGGTGTAGCGGGCCTGCGGAACGCCGGAGGCGGCGTAGCGCGGCGCCTCGGAGGCGAAGCCGGCCACCTGCGTCTCCTCGCTCGTGGCCCGCACCGCGGCGGGCGCGGCCGGGGCGTCGGCGGGCGCCGGGCCGGCCGGCTCGAAGGTCCAGGCCAGGCCGGAGGCGGTCTCCACGATCCGGTCCCGTGCCGCGCCGCGCAGGGTGGCCACGATCTTCACCTGGCCGGTGCCCGTCTGGTTGAAGGAGGAGACCATCGCCACCGGCCCCTTGAAGGCGCTGGTGTCGAGCGAGCGCTCCAGGCGCCTCGGCAGCTCGGCGCCGTCGAGCGACAGGACGAGCGTGCGCGCGTCGGGGCGGGAGACGACGTGGGGGGCTCGGCCGACGATCTCGATCCGGGCCGACCGTCCGGACTGGGCGAACCTCACGTCGGCGATCCGGGCCCGGCCGCCGGCCTGGGGGGCGCCGGCCGGGGCGACGGCGGCCGGAGCGGCGGCGGCCGGGGCCTGGGCGACGGTGGCGGCGGTGGCGACCGCGATGCCCCCCTTCACGCGCTTCACGCGGTAGGCGGGGAGCGGCCCCTCGGCGTCGAGCACCACCCGGACCTTGCCGAGGTCGCGCCCGAAGCGGACCTGGCTGAAGGGGCCCCGCAGGAAGACCGGGCCCGACGGGGCGCGGGAGAGGCCGTGCAGGTCGAGGGCGAGGCGCGGCGGGCTCCGGAGCTCCAGGATCTCGATCCGCCCGACCTCGCCGTCCGTGGCGAGCACGACCGTGCCGCCCGACGCCTTGACGGAGGTGACCCTGCGGGCCGGGCGCGAGACCCTCCTCTCGTCCAGCCGGCGCGAGACGAC
>DATIUR010000217.1:0-9652 GCA_035466675.1 Anaeromyxobacteraceae bacterium
CTGGAGCGCGGGCCGCTCGCGCTCCGCGGCATGGGCGTGCGCTTCCTCTACTTCGAGCCGGGCGCCGGCCAGGTGCGGCCTCCGCACTGAGGGCGGACCCCGCCGGCGCGCGCGTCGCGGCGCCGCGGTACGGAGGCCGGCTTGCCGCGGCGGAACCCGCGTGTTACGCGAAGCCGGGATGCTCGCCATCGAGACGCACGGCCTGACGCGCCTGTTCGACGGCAAGCCGGCGGTGCGGGACCTCTCGCTCTCGGTTCCCCTGGGCGCCTTCTACGGCTTCCTCGGCCCGAACGGCGCCGGCAAGACCACCACCATGAAGATCCTGACCGGGCTGCTCGCGCCCAGCGCCGGGCGGGCGACGGTCCTCGGGCTGGACGTGGCCGAGCGCCCCCTGGAGGTGAAGGGGCAGCTCGGGGTCGTGCCCGACGGGCTGGCCCTCTTCGAGCGGCTCTCCGGCGCGGAGCAGCTGCGCATCCACGGCCAGCTCTACGGGCTCGAGCGGCGCGAGGCCGCCCGCCGCGCCGAGGAGCTGCTCGGCGCGCTCGAGCTGGCCGACGACGCCGGGAAGCTGGTGGGCGAGTACAGCCACGGGATGAAGAAGAAGCTCGCCCTGGGCTGCGCCCTCATCCACGGCCCGCGCCTGCTCTTCCTGGACGAGCCGTTCGAGGGCATCGACGCGGTGGCGGTCTCGGGGATCCGGGGGATGCTCCAGGACCTGGTGGCGCGGCGGGCCATGACCATCTTCCTCACCAGCCACGTCCTCGAGGTGGTGGAGCGGCTCGTCACCCACGTCGGGATCATCCACCAGGGGCGGCTGGCGGCGCAGGGCACGCTCGAGGCGGTGCGCGGGTCGGGGAGCCTGGAGGAGGTCTTCATCCGGACCGTGGGCGAGGAGCGCGCGCCGCGGGCCGGGCTCTCCTGGCTCGGGGTCCCGGCGGCGGGCGGGTGAGCGGCGTCGGCACGCTGCGCGCGCTGCTGGAGCTGCGCCTCCTGCTCCTGTGGCGGCGCCTGCGCGGGCGCGGCGGCGTGCCGGAGCTCGTGGCCAAGATCGTCCTCTACGCCGTGGCCGTTCCGGCCGCCCTCCTGTTCGGCGCGGCCGCCGGGCTCGCGGCCTGGCGGGCCGCGCGCACCGGGTCGGGGCTGATGGTGGACGCGACCGTGACCGCGCTCTTCTTCGGCGTGTGGCAGACCTGGACCGCGGTGGGCCTCTCGCTGGCGGAGCGGGACGCGCTCGATCTCCGCCGGCTGCTCGTCTACCCGATCCGGCCGGGGCGGGTCTGGACCTACGGCCTTTCGGCCTCGCTCCTGGCCGACCCCTTCGCCGTCTTCTGGTGCACCGTGCTCCTGGGATCGCTGGCGGGGGCGGCGGTGGGCCGACCGGGAGGGTGGATCCTGCTCCTGGCCACGACCATGGCCGCCTTCGCCATGGCCACGGTCGCCCTGGTGGCCCTGATCCAGGAGCTGCTCGGGCGCCTCCTGCGGCGGAAGCGCTCGCGGGATCTCGCCATCGCGGCCGTCTACGTGGGCATGGCCCTCGGGCTCGCCCTGCTCTCCGGCGTCGGGCGCACCGGCGCCTTCGAGGTCCTCCGCGCCGTCGGGCGGCTCCGCTGGATCGCCTTCCCCGCGGCGCTCGCGACCGAGGCCGCCAGGCGCCTCTACCGGCACGATGCGGGCGGGGCGCTGCCCTGGCTCGTGGCCCTCCTGGCCCTCGGCCTGGCCGCGGCCTGGCTCGCCTTCCGCCTGGCGCTCGGGTCGGCGCGCTCCGGGGCCGAGGCGTCGGCGGCGGGGCCCGGACCGGGCCGGGGATGGGGCCTCCCCGGCGCGGGCGGGGCGCTCCTCGAGAAGGAAGTGAAGTACCTCCTGCGCCACCCTCTCGCCAGCGTGCTCGCCCTGGTGCTCCCGGCGCTCTCCGCCTTCGTGGCGTGGAAGGTCGCCCCGCGGATCCCCGAGGAGGCGGGCGAGGTGGTCCGCGCCCTGCCGCTCTTCGGGTTCGTGCTCTACACGCACATGGCCACCCAGCCCTTCTGGCTCAACGCCTTCGGCTGGGAGCGCGGCGGCGTGCGGGTCCTGCTGCTCGCTCCCATCCGGGCGGGCCGGGCGGTCGGCGCCAAGAACGCGGCCGCCTACCTGTTCGCCCTGGCGGTCTTCGCGGCCTGCGCCGGCGCGGCCATCGCGGTGGGGGGCGCGCCCCCGGGCTGGGCCCTGTGGGCGGCCTTCGCGCTCCACGCCGGGCTCGCGCCCTGGCTCTTCGCCGCCGGCAACCTCGTGTCGATCCTGAACCCCCGGGCGGCGCCGGTGAACCTGCACCGGGGCGGCGCCCTCTCGGCGGTCTCCGGCTTCGCCGGCATGGCCATCCTCTCGGCCGCGGCCGGGCTCTTCTCCCTGCCGGTGCTCCTGGCCCTGCGGCTCGACGAGCCCTGGGCGCTGGTCGGATCCTGGGCGGCGCTGGGCCTGGCCGGGCTCGCCCTCTACCGGTGGTCGCTGCCCCGCGCCGGGGCGCTCCTGGAGCGGCGGCGGGAGTTCCTGCTGGCGGCGGTCTCGGGCGACGAGGTGTGAGGGCGGAGCGCCGGCTGCCTACTGCGAGAACCCCTCGAGCAGGTAGTGCGCCTCGACGCGCCGGAGGGCGAGGGCCATGGCCGCGGTGCGGACGTCGACCTCCTTGCCGACGCAGTAGGGGCGCGAGTCGTAGAGGGGCGTGCGCTGGGGGCGGTTGCGGGCCACGTCGCGGATGATGGAGTAGTTCTTCTTGATGGCCCGCTCCAGGCGCTGGTTCACCTCCGGCTCGGTCCAGTGCTCGAGCCGCTGGTTCTGCAGCCACTCGTAGTAGGACACCGTCACGCCGCCGGCGTTGCCGATGATGTCGGGGATGACGTCGATCTTGCGCTTCTGGAGGATCCGGTCGCCCTCGCGGGTGGTGGGGCCGTTGGCGCCCTCCGCCACCAGCTTCACCTTGAGGCGCTCCGCCACGCCGCCGTCGATCTCGTCGCCGAGGGCGGCCGGGACGCAGATGTCGGCCTCGGCGTCCCAGAAGTCGTTCTTGGAGATGGCCGTGCCCCCCGGGAAGCCCGCCACCGTGCGGCGCAGGTTGGCGGGGTTCTGGTGCACGTGGGCGATGAGGGCCGGGATGTCGAGCCCCTGCTCGTTCGCCACCGTCCCGTTGGCGTCGTTGACCGCGAGGATCTTCGCGCCCATGGCGGCCAGGATCTCGGCCGTGGCCGAGCCGACGTTGCCGAAGCCCTGCACGATCGCGCGCGAGCCGCGGATCTGGAAGCCCCTGTCCCGCGCCCACTCCTCGATGCAGTAGACGAGCCCCTGGCCGGTGGCCTTGAGGCGCCCCTCCGAGCCGCCGATGCGCACGTCCTTGCCGGTGACCACGCCGCGGTTCGCGTGCTTCTCGCGCTCGCCGTCGGTGAACTGGCGCATCATGTAGGCCATGATCTCCGGGTTCGTGCCGACGTCCGGGGCGGGGATGTCGAGGAAGGGCCCCATGAAGTTCTTGAACTTGTAGACGTAGCGGAGGGTCAGGTTCTCGATCTCCTCCTTCGAGAAGTTGAAGGGGTCGATCTTGATCCCGCCCTTGGCGCCGCCGAAGGGGACCTCGGCGATGGCGGTCTTCCAGGTCATGTCGGCGGCCAGGGCCTTGAAGAGGTCGAGCGAGGCCTCGCGGTGGTAGCGGATGCCGCCCTTGTACGGGCCGCGCACCTGGTTGTGCTGGATCCGGTAGGCCTTGAACTTGCGCGGGCCGCCCTCCTCCAGCCGGAAGACCCCCTTGCCCGGGATCCGGATCACGCCCCGCCGCATCTGGACGTCGGCGCGCAGGAGCGCCCGGCGGTGCAGGATGTAGCTCCCGTTGGCGAGCGGCTCGAGCGCGTCGAGCGCCTTCACGTCGGAGGCCGGCAGGTCCTTGTACTTGCCGGCGTCGTCGTCGATCGGCACCAGGCGGTCGCGCAGCTCGACCGTCACGTAGAAGATGTGCTCGAAGTCCGGCTCCTCCAGCTCGAGGCGCACGCGGGGGTGGAGATGGATGACGTCCGCCGCGTTGTTGAAGATGTCCATCGCGGCTTCGTAGAAGCTCTGCTTCTCGGCTCGGGCCATGTGGCGGGATCTCTCTTGGTTCCTTCGGGGGTCGTCGGGCCTTCGGAGGCGCCGGCATCGTAGGCGCTGCCCCCGACTCCCGTCAATTTGTTGGAGAATTCCCGAGGAGCGGCTCCTGGCGCCGCCTGCCTCCACGGCCGCCCGCGGCGGCCCGGTCGAGCGTCGTTGCGGCGCCGGGCCGGCCGGCGGAACATGGGGCATGCGCGCCGCCCTCCTCCTCGCCGTGGCGCTTCTCGCCGCTCCCCCGCCCGCCGCGGCGGAGGAGCCTCGCTTCGAGTCGGAGATCGAGCTTGGGCCGGGCGAGACCCGCATCGTGACGCCGGGGCCGGTGCGGAACGTCCTGTGCGATCGAGGCGACGTGGTGGAGCGCGTGTCCACGGAGCAGGGCAACGGCTTTCGGGGCCTGGCGCCGGGGGAGACCGCCTGCACCCTCGTCACGGCCGACGGCGTGCGGCGGACCTTCCACGTGAAGGTGGTGGAGAAGAAGCGGTGAGCCTCCGCGAGCTGCTCGGCGCGCTCTACGCCGCCGCCGTCGAGCGGCGGCTGGCCATCCTGCTCGTGGCCCTGGCGGTGCCCGCCGCCGGCACCCTGGCCGCCCGCATCGGCAAGGCCGGGCGGACCGACGCCGACGGGCGGCTCCTGGCGAGCGTGGTGGTGGGCTTCGGGCTCCTGTAGCTCGTCGCCATCGGGCTGCTCGCCTGGGTCCTGCTGTCGCGCCTGTACGCCCGGGCCTTCGGGCCGCGGAGCCCGGCGCCGCCGCCGTAGGCACCGCACCTGCCGGTCAGCGGGCCCCGGCGCGGCGCCAGGTGGTGGGCACGCCCGCGGGGACGGTCCCGACGGTGCGCAGCTCGTCCTGGGATTCCATCGAGAGGCTCAGGGCCCCGAGGAAAGGCGAGCCGGCCGGTTCGATCTCCACGGCGAGGCGGCGAGGCGCCGGATCCCGGGGCACGACGGCCAGGCGCAGCGTGACCGTGCGCCCGACCAGCTCTCCGTGGCCGACCAGGGCGGTGCCGTCCTTCCGGGCGTCGCAGAGCGCCCACACCTCGTCCCCCTCCTGCCGGAGGCGGCACCGGCTCCGGTCGTCCCCGATCCAGCTTCCCGAGACGTCGTGCAGGGAGGTGGCGACGACGAAGCTCACCGACGCGGTCTCCACCCCGCCGGCGTCGGTCGTGTGGAGCCGCAGGTCCCAGCGCCCGCGCCCGGGGGCGGTGAAGACCATCTCGCCGGAGGTGCGGCCCCGCAGGTACTGGTAGGAGACGTCGTGGCGGTCGTTCTCGGTCTCGCTCCCGTGGGGGACGTCGGAGGGGAGGATGCCGATCCAGGCGTCGTCGGCGTAGCGCGGCGCCGTGAAGCGGACGCGGAGGCTCTCGCCCGGCGAGAAGGTGGTTCGCTCCAGGGTGAGGCCGGGCGCGGCCTCGGGTCCGTCCATGGCCGACGAGGCGCGGCAGGCGAGCGCGAGCGCCGCCAGCCCGCCGACGAGGAGGGCTCCGGCCGTGCCCAGCCCGCGACGCCGCCTCTCCCGTGCCATGGCGCTCCGATCCGGGCCGACCCGGGGCCCGCGCCGATCCTGGCACCCCCGCCTGCGCGCCGGCAAGGAGGGGAGGCGTGACCAGGCGTCCACGGAGCGGAACGAAACGCCGTATCCTCGGGCGCACCGGGCTCGCCGCGGGGCCCAGGAAGGGGAGGAACGCATGCAGGCCGACGCGAATCGCCGGACCGCGACCATCATCTGGGGGGCTCTGGTGGCGGGAGTGGCGATCCTGCTCTGGATCGCCCTCTTCCTCGCGCCGATCGGCGCCCCGGATCCGGAGCTCTCCGGCCTGCTGCTCCTCGTGGCCTCCGCGCTCGCGGCGGTGTCGGTCGCGCTGTCGTGGCTGTGGGCGGTGCGCGCCCCGATCCGCGCGAGGCCCGCCGGCGCCGCCCCCGGGCCACTCCCGCCCGGCGCGGTGGGGGCCGCCCGGCTCGTCGTCGCGGCGGCCCTCTGCGAGGGGCCCTCCCTGGCCGCGCTCGTCTTCTACCTCCTCACCGGCGACGCGCGGATGCTCCTGCCCTTCGCCCTCTCCTTCGGGGCCCTCCTGGCGCACTTCCCCCGGGAGCGGCACTGGGCCCGGCTGTGCCGGACCGGAGAGGAGCCGGGGCAGCGGCCGAACCGGATGATCCGCTAGCCCGGCCGCCGCGGCGGGCGGGGCCCTGCGGCGCGCCTGCGTCCACGTGGCCGTTGACGTCCCGCGTCGGCTCGTGCACCAATCACGGGCTCGCCCCACCCACATTCTCGCGGCACCCCCGCCAGGAGCCGTTCCATGAGCGACGCCCCCCTTCACCCCCTCGCCCAGGCCGCCAACGAGGCGCTGGCCAAGGACTGCCCGGTCGTCCACGGCATGCTCTCCGCGCGCGGCCGGCGCTTCTTCTTCCCCGCCAAGGGGATCCTCGCCCAGGGGGCCGAGGCCAAGCAGAAGGCCAAGATCGCCAACGCCACGGTCGGCATCGCCACCGAGAACGGCGTCCCGATGCACCTCGACTGCATCCTCAAGTACTACCAGGGGCTCAAGCCCGGCGAGATCTTCGACTACGCCCCGAGCTACGGGCGGCCGGAGCTGCGCACCGCCTGGGCGAAGAAGCAGCGGGCCGAGACCCCCGGCCTGGGCGACCACCCGACCTCGAACCCGGTCGTCACGAACGCGCTCACGCACGGCCTGGGGCTGGTGGGCGACCTGTTCCTCGACCCGGGCGACGCGGCCCTCTCGCCCGATCTCATGTGGGAGAACTACAACCTCAACTGGGAGACGCGGCTCGAGGCGAGGTTCGACTACTTCCCGTTCTTCGACGAGAAGCTGACCGGGTTCAACCTGGCCGGGTTCGGGCAGGCGCTGGCCCGGCACCGCGGGAAGAAGCTGGTCGTCTCGCTCAACTTCCCGAACAACCCGTCGGGCTACACGCCCACGCGCCCGGAGACCTCGGCCATCGTCCAGGCGCTCACCGCCGAAGCCGAGGCGGGGACGAAGCTGGTGGTGTGCGTCGACGACGCCTACTACGGGATGTTCTTCGACGATTCCTGCGACCGGGAGTCGATCTTCGGGCGGCTGGCCCGGGCCTCGGAGAACCTGCTGGCGGTGAAGATCGACGGCGCCACCAAGGAGGAGTTCGTCTGGGGCCTGCGGGTCGGGTTCATCACCTTCGGCGTGAAGAACGGGACCGCGGCGGCCTACAAGGCGCTCGAGGACAAGACCGCCGGCCTCATCCGGTCCTACATCTCGAACGTCTCGAACCCCGGCCAGTCGATCGTGCTGAAGGCGCTCGAGGACCCGGCCTTCCGCGGGCAGCAGGCCGAGAAGGTCGCGGTCCTCCGCAAGCGGGCGGCCGTGACCGCGGCCGAGTGCCGGAAGCCCGAGTACGCCGACTGCTGGGACGTCTACCCGTTCAACTCCGGGTACTTCATGTGCCTGCGGCTCAAGGACGCCGACGCCGACACGGTCCGGATCCGGCTGCTCGACGACCACGGGGTGGGGACCATCGCCCTCGGGAAGCGCGAGCTGCGGGTGGCCTTCTCCTGCCTGACCGAGGCGCAGATCCCGGGCGTCTTCGCCTCCGCGGCGAAGGCGGTCCGGGCGGTCCGCGGGAAGTAGGACAGCCGCGCCGGCGACGGCCGCCCCGGGACGTCACGTCGCCTCAGCCTCGGCCGCCGTGCCGGCGCAGGACGTCGGCGAAGCGGTCCGCGTCCACGTTGGCGCCGGTGAGGACGAAGCCGACCGTCCGGCCGCGGTTCGCCTCGCGCTCGCGCAGGAGCGCGGCCAGGCCGGCGGCGCCGGCCCCTTCGGCGGCGTTGTGCGTGTCGGTGAAGAGGGCCGCCATGGCCGCCTCCACCTCGGCGTCGGACACCTCCACCACGCGGGCCGCGCCGCGCCGGACGAGGGCGAGCGCCTCCGGGTCGGGCGTGCGCACCGCCACGCCGTCGGCGACCTGCGTCGTGACGGGGTGCGACTCCGGCCGGCCGCTCGCGAAGCTGCGGGCATACGCCGGGGCGCCCGAGGACGTGACGCCCACCACCTCCAGCGAGCGCCCGAGCGCGTCTCGGGCCGCCAGGACGCCGCAGATCCCGGAGCCGAGGCCGATGGGGACGTAGAGACGCTCGAGGTCCGGGACGGCGCGGAGCAGCTCGAGCGCGTAGGTGCTCACCCCTCGCACGAGCAGCGCGTCGAAGGACGGCACCCGCCACAGGCCCTCGGCGGCGGCGAGCCCCGCCGCGTGCTCGGCCGCCTCCTGGAAGTCCG
Organism: Anaeromyxobacteraceae bacterium; assembly: GCA_035466675.1. Lineage (GTDB taxonomy): Bacteria > Myxococcota > Myxococcia > Myxococcales > Anaeromyxobacteraceae > Anaeromyxobacter. The sequence goes on from DATIUR010000217.1 coordinate 8,364, forward strand.
CTCCGTGCTCGACCAGCTCCACGCCCAGCGCGCGCATGGCGTCGTTCTTCTCGGGGCTGTTCCCCCGGGGGACGACCACCACCGCCCGGAGGCCGTGGCGGCGCGCGCCGAAGCCGACCGACTGGCCGTGGTTGCCGCGCGTGGCGGTGACGACCCCGCGCACCTCGGGATGGGCGCGGGCGAGCCAGTCGAAGTAGACGAGCCCGCCGCGAACCTTGAACGCGCCGACCGGCGTGTGGTTCTCGTGCTTCACGACCACCCGGGCGCCGCAGCGGGCCGAGAGGAGCGGCCAGGCGTACTGCGGTGTCGGCGGCATCGCCGCGTACACGATCCGGGCGGCCGCCTCGATCTCGGCGAGCGTGGGCAGCTCCATGGCGCCCGACGCTACCATGCCGCCTCCCGCCGCGCCGCGCGGCATGCTGCCCGAGCCGGGACTACGGCGCGAGCAGGAGGGCGATCCATCCCGGGCCGGGAGGGGGCGGCTCGACCCTCACCAGGCCGGCCGCCTCGGCGAGGCGGAGCGTCTCGACGAAGTCGGCCTCGTGGACGTGGCCGCGCGGCTCGACGATCAGGATCCGCCCGCCGCGCCGGAGGGCGCGCCGGACCTGGCCGAAGAAGCGGGCCTGGTCGGGCAGCTCGTGCACGACCCAGAGGGCGAGGACGAGGTCCACCCGGCCGGCCAGGTCCTCGACGCCGAGGTCGTCGCCGCGGGCGAGGCGCGTCTCGATGGACGCGCCGAGGCCGGCGCGCTCGGCCCGGCGGCGGAGGCCGTCGAGCATCTTCTGCTGGACGTCCACGGCCACGACCCGGCCCGTCGGTCCGACCAGGCGCGCCGCCTCGAGCGTGAAGAAGCCCATGCCCGGGCCCGGCTCGAGGACGGTCATGCCCGGGCCGAGGTGCGGGGCCAGGATCGGGCGGGGATGCTGCCAGAGCCGGCGGATCGGGCTCGCCAGCAGGGGGCCGAGCCACCAGGGGCAGACGCGCATCGACGGGGATCCCTCCGGGCGCGGGATGGTAGCAGCCCGGGAGGCGGCGCGGTGGGCCGAAGGAAGCCGACACCCAGACTCGAACTGGGGACCTACTGATTACGAATCAGTTGCTCTACCGGCTGAGCTATGTCGGCGAAACCTGCGAAGCGCCGCGTTCTTAGCATCGCCCGCGGGAGGTCGCAAGAGGCGCGGCTCGCGGTGCCCACGCGGCGCGCGGGGCGGGCTTCCGGTCGAGGCGGTCGGCGATCGCAGCGCGCAGGGCCGCCCGGGCGGGGCGCGCCGACGGGCGCCCCCGCAGCG
>DATIUR010000218.1:0-13523 GCA_035466675.1 Anaeromyxobacteraceae bacterium
GGAGCAACGCTGAGCGCGTCCTCCGGCGGGGAGGCAGGGCGGGCGGTCTCGACCAAGCATCGGATGGAGGCGCGAGAGGCGCGCGAGCTGCTGGGCAGGCTGGCCGGCGAGGTCTCCCGCCCCGAGGTCCCCTCGCCCTGCCGCTCCACGACCAGGTACTTCGCGGACCTCGACGTCGCCTGCGAGCTGGACGGGAAGAGCGTGCACGAAGAGGTGAGCCTCTCCACGAGCGACTGTCACCCCGACGAGGCGATCGCGGATGGGGTGGGTGCGTCGACGAGTTGGGGCGGCCCACCCGGCGGGTACGCGCGCGCGATCGGCGCCCACGACCTCGTCAAGAAGCTCGTCGTCGCCATGCCACCCGGGGTAGCCAAGTAGGTCGGTGATCGGGAACGCCGTCCGGCATCGTCGCGTAGGTCCGCGCTCCGCAGGCGCGGCCGACCTCGTGGCGGCGTTCGCTGTCGGACGGTCCCCAACTGGACCGCGCCCCCCGGCGCGCTATCGTCGCCCCACCGTGCCGAACCCGCTCGAGCCCGCCCTGGACCTCTTCCTCACCCACCTCCGGGTCGAGAAGGGGCTCGCCCCGAACAGCGTGGACGGCTACGGGCGCGACCTGCGCCGCTACCTCGACCACCTGGCCGACCGCGGGCTCCGCGACTGGGCCCGGGTGGGCCGCACGGAGATCCGCGCCCACCTGGCCGAGCTGACCCGGCGGGGCCTCGCCGCGCGGTCGCAGGCCCGCGCCCTCTCGGCCATCCGGGCCTTCCACCGGCTGCTCGCCGCCGAGGGCCTCGCCCCGGAAGACGCCTCGGACGACGTCGACTCTCCGCGCATCGGCCGGCGCCTGCCGGGGCTGCTCTCCCGCGAGGAGGTCGGCCGGCTGCTGGCCGCGCCCGACCCGCGGCGTCCGGCGGGGCTGCGCGACCGGGCCATGCTGGAGCTGCTCTACGCGACGGGCCTCAGGGTCTCGGAGCTGGTCGGCCTCGCTCTGAACGACCTCGACCTCCAGGCTCGCGTCCTGCTGGCGCGCGGCAAGGGGCGAAAGGAGCGGCTCGTCCCGGTGGGCGCGCCGGCCGCCGAGGCGGTGCGCGCCTACCTCTCCGGCGCGCGGGAGCGGATCCTGCGCGGCCGCCGGTCGCGCGACCTGTTCGTCACGTCGCGGGGCGGACGGATGAGCCGCCACGGGTTCGCGAAGCGGCTCGACGGCTGGGCGCGCGCGGCCGGGATCTCGCGGAGGATCTCGCCGCACCAGCTCCGCCACTCCTTCGCCACGCACCTGCTCGAGGGCGGGGCGGACCTGCGCGCCGTCCAGGCCATGCTGGGCCACGCCGACGTCTCCACCACGCAGATCTACACCCACGTCGAGCGGGGGCACGCGCGCCGGCTCTACGACCGGTTCCACCCCCGCGCCTGACCGCCCGCCGCGGCCGGGGAAGGCGGCTCCGCATTGACCGGGGAGCCCCGCGCTGGTACACAACCGCTCTCGTTTTCGAGGCTTACGTGCACTTCCTGCTGTTCGACGATCCGAAGCTGGCGATCCTCTACTTCGTCGTCCTGATCCTGTCCCTGTCGGTCCACGAGTTCGCCCACGCCTGGAGCGCCTTCAAGCTGGGCGACGACACGGCCGCGCGGATGGGCCGCCTGTCGCTCAACCCGATGGTCCACGCCGATCCCATCGGGACGATCGCCTTCCCGCTGCTGGGGGTCCCCTTCGGCTGGGCGAAGCCCGTCCCGGTGAACCCGGCCCGCTTCCGCCGGGACGTCTCCATGGGGCGGGGGATGGCCATCACGGCGGCGGCCGGACCCGTCTCGAACGTGCTCCTGGCCCTGGCGTGCGCGGTGCTGCTCGGCCTCCTGGTCCGCTACGCGCCCGATCTGGTGGGGCCCCGCTCGGCGGGGCGGACCCTGCTCGTGGTGGCCATCGGCATGAACGTGAACCTGGCGCTCTTCAACCTGCTCCCCGTGCCGCCGCTCGACGGGAGCCGCATCGTGGACGGCTTCGTGCCCTACCGGCTGCGCCCGAGGTGGGAGGCGTTCACGGCCTACGCCCCCTTCATGCTCGTGGCCATCTTCCTCTTCGGCGGGCGGATCATCGCCGGCCCGAGCAACTTCGTGCTGGGCATCCTGTACGACATCATCCGCGCCATCCGCGCCGCCTGAAACCCCGGAGGCAACCCGATGACCCAGAAGCGCCCCGTCGTCGTCTCCGGCATGCGGCCCACCGGCCGCCTCCACCTCGGCCATCTGCACGGGGCGCTCGCGAACTGGGTGAAGCTGCAGGAGGAGAACGACTGCTTCTTCTTCAGCGCCGACTGGCACGCGCTCACCACGAGCTACCACCAGACCGACGTCGTGAAGCCGTCCGAGCGCGAGATGTTCGTGGACTTCCTGGCGGCCGGGCTCGATCCCGAGAAGTGCACCCTCTTCGTGCAGAGCGAGGTGAAGGAGCACGCCGAGCTGTTCCTCCTGCTCGGCATGATCACGCCGCTCGGCTGGCTGGAGCGGTCGCCCACCTACAAGGAGATGCGCGAGAACATCACCGACCGCGACCTGGCTCTCTACGGCTTCCTCGGCTACCCGGTGCTCATGACCGCCGACATCATCCTCTACCGGGCGACGCGCGTGCCGGTGGGGGTGGACCAGGTCTCCCACCTGGAGCTGGCGCGCGAGATCACGCGCAAGTTCAACTTCCACTACGGCCCGGTCTTCCCGGAGCCGCAGCCGCTGCTCACCGAGGCGGCCAAGGTGGTGGGCACCGACGGGCGGAAGATGTCGAAGAGCTACGGCAACGCCATCGACCTGGGCGAGAGCGCCGCCTCCACCACCACGAAGGTGATGGGCGCCGTGACCGATCCGGCCCGCAAGCGGCGCCAGGATCCCGGCAACCCGGAGGTGTGCGGGATCTTCTACCTGCACCGGATCTACAGCTCCCCGGAGACGGTCGCCTGGGTCGACCAGAACTGCCGCACCGCCGGGATCGGCTGCGTGGACTGCAAGAGGAAGCTGCTCGAGCGCCTCGCCCCGGAGCAGGAGCGCCTGCGGGAGCGCCGGGAGGCGCTCCTGGCCCGGCCCGGGGACGTGGACGACATCGTGGCGCTCGGCAACCGGAAGGCGCGCGCCGTGGCGGAGCGCACCATGCACGAGGTGCGGGCCGCCATGAAGCTCGCGCTCTGACCGCGAGGCGGGATGAACGAGCCGGATCGAGAGACGGGCGCCGCGGAGGCCGGGGCGGCCTCGGCCGGCCGCGCGGCGGTCGAGGCCTTCCGGCTCGCCCTGCCGCCGCTCCGGTCCGGGGAGCCGCCCTTCGAGGGGCCGCTCGACCTGCTGCTGCACCTCGTGAAGGTGCACGAGGTGAGCCTCTTCGACATCCCCATCGCCCGGATCACCGAGAGCTACCTGGCCGCCCTGGCGGCCCTGCGCGAGCTCGACATCGACGTGGCGGGGGACTTCCTCCACATGGCCGCGCAGCTCGCCCTGATGAAGTCCCGGATGCTGCTCCCCCGCACCGAGGTGGCCGAGGACGCCTCGGCGCCGGAGGAGGGCCCCGATCCCCGCGCGGAGCTGGTCCGCCGCCTGCTCGAGTACCAGAAGTACCGCGCCGCCGCGGAGGAGCTGGGGGGGCGCGACATCCTCGACCGCGCCGTCTTCACGCGCCGGGCCCGGCCGGAGCGGCCGGCGCTGGCGGAGGGGCCGGAGGGGCTCGCCGACGTGTCGGTCTTCAAGCTGGTCGAGGCGCTGGCCCGCGCCATCGAGAAGGCCCGGCCCGAGACGGCCCACGAGGTGGCGACCGATCGGCTCAGCATCACCGACGCCATCTCGCGCGTGGCGGAGGTGCTGCGCGACCGCCGGCGGCTCACCCTGTCGGAGCTGCTCGCGGGGCCGGGCGGCCGTCCGAACGGGCGCACCTCGATCATCGCCACCTTCCTCGCCCTCCTCGAGATGGCCAGGCTCAAGCTCCTGCGGATCTGGCAGCCGCCGGTGGACGAGGAGGGCGTGGGATCGGAGATCTTCCTGGAGGCGCGCGACACGCTGGGGGAGGACCTTCCCCCGGGGAAGGAAGGGGAGTGGCGATGACGACGGAGCGCGATCCCAGGCTGACGGAGGAGGAGCTGCGCGCCCTCCAGGCGGCCGAGGAGGCGAAGGGGGACCCGGCCCTGGCGGAGGTCGAGCCGGCTCCCATCGAGGTGGCCGAGGAGCGCGAGGAGCCCTTCGAGAAGCTGGCCCAGGCGGCGCGCCGGCTCTCGCCGGAGCGGGTCCGGACCGTGGTGGAGAGCCTGCTCTTCCTGGCCGAGCGGCCCATCTCGGCGGAGGAGATCCGCGTCGCCACCGGGATCGACCGGGAGCGGATCGAGCGCGCCCTCGACGCGCTCTCGGGCCACTTCCGCGAGGGGATCTCCGGGATCGTGCTGCACGAGGTGGCGGGCGGCTGGCAGCTGCGCACCTCGCCGGACAACGCCGCCTTCGCCCGGCGGTTCCTGCGGGTGAAGCCGCAGCGTCTCACCCGCGCCGCCCTCGAGACCCTGGCCATCGTCGCCTACCGGCAGCCCGTCACGCGGCCGGAGATCGAGGAGATCCGCGGCGTGGACTCGGGCGCGGTGCTGAAGGCGCTGCTCGAGCGGAAGCTCGTCAAGATCCTGGGCAAGAAGGAGGAGCCGGGGCGGCCCATCCTGTACGGGTCCACCCGCGAGTTCCTGGAGTTCTTCGCCCTGAAGGACCTGGCCTCGCTCCCCACCCTGCGCGAGTTCCAGGAGCTGTCCGAGGAGCACCGCGAGATCGTCGAGAAGCAGCCGGAGCCGCCCATCGCCGGCCTCGTGGAAGACCTGGCCGACGACGCCCTGCGCGCCTCGCTGGCGGCGAAGCGGGCGGAGGGGGACGCCGCCCTCGAGGAGCTGGAGCGCGCCATCGGCGAGGCCGACCGGAGCACGCGCTCGGCCGAGCAGGCGCTGGGCGAGAAGAAGGACGGCGGCGAGCCGCCCGCCGCCGGCTAGGGATGGCCGCCACCCGGCTCCAGAAGTTCCTGGCCTCGGCGGGAGTGGCCTCGCGACGGAAGGCGGAGGCCCTGATCCGGGCGGGGCGCGTCCGCGTGAACGAGGTGCCGGCCACCGAGCTCGGGACCAAGGTCGATCCCGCCCGCGACCTCGTCACCGTGGACGGCCGTCTCGTCGCGGCGCGGGCCGAGCGCGCCTACTACCTCCTCTACAAGCCCCCGGGGTGCGTCACCACGGCGAGCGACCCCGAGGGGCGCCCCACCGCGCAGTCGTACCTGGCCGGCGTCTCCGAGCGCGTCTTCCCGGTGGGCCGCCTCGACTACGACGCGGAGGGCGCGCTCCTCTTCACGGACGACGGCGACCTGGCGAACCGCCTGGCGCACCCGCGCTACGGGCACCGCCGGGTCTACCTCGCCAAGGTGAAGGGCGATCCCGCCCCCGAGGCGCTCCTCCGCATGACGGCGGGCGTGCGGCTGGAGGACGGGCCCGCCCGCGCGCTCGAGGCGGCCGTGCACGAGCGGGCGGACCGGAACGTCTGGATCCGGCTGGTGGTGGGGGAGGGGCGCCACCACCTCGTGAAGCGGCTCTGCGAGGCGGTCGGGCTCAAGGTCCTGCGTCTCTTCCGCCCCGAGTTCGGCGGAGTGAGCGTGGGCGGGCTCAGGCCCGGCGCCTTCCGCCCGCTGTCCGCGTCCGAGTTGCGGACGCTGCGCGCCGCCGGGGGCCTGGCCGGGGGCGAGGGGGCTCCCGCTCCCGCGAGGGCCCTGCCGAAGGCCGCCCGGCGCCATGGCCACGGGCCGCCGCCGCCCCGGCCGCAGCCCGAGCCGCGTCCTCGCGCCGGCCGGCCGCGGCAGGGGACCGGCCGGCGGGGACGCAGGAAGGGCTAGGTCCTCGCGGGGGACCGGGGTGCCCCGCGCGAGGTCCGCAGACCGATCAGGCGATAGAGGGGGCAGAATCCCGAGAGCCCGGTTGCGAGCGGCACGAGCCCGACGAGGCCCCACGGGCTCGGGCCGATGAAGACGAGCGAGACGAGCGCCGCGCCGACGAGGACGCGGATGACGCGGTCGAGGGTTCCTTCGTTCACCATGGTCGATTCCTCCTTGGCCTCGGGGAGTCCCGGGACGCCGGAAAGGATTCGTGAAGGGCGGGCGGAACCCATCCAGGGTGAAATCGATCCCTTGCGCCGGGCCCCTTGCGCGGCGAGCATGGCGCGCCATGCGCGGCGGCTCCCTCTTCCGGACCAGGCGGCTCGCCGCCCTCGGCGCGTGCCTCGCCGTCGCGTGCGGGCGCGGCGGCCTCGACTCACCCGACCCGGAGCGCCGGGCGAGGGCGGTGGAGAGCCTGCCCGCGGACGACCGGGCTTTCGCGGTGCTGCTCGTGGCCCAGGGCGACGCGAGCCCGAGGGTGCGGCTGGCGGTGGCGGAGGCGCTCGGCCGGATCCGGGGTCCGCGCGCCGCGGAGGCGCTGGGCGCCCTGCTGCCCGACACCGATCCCGCGGTGGCGAGCGCCGCCGCCCGGGGTCTCGCGGCCATGCCGGCCGAGCCTCACGCCAGGGAGGCGCTCCTCGCCGGCTACGGCCGGGCGACGCCGCCCGGGAGGGCGGCCATCGCCGACGCCCTGGACCGGATCGGGACCTCGCTCCGGGAGGCGGTGGAGCTCGAGGCCCGCAGGCTCTGGGACCGGAACGCGGCCGCGGCGAGCGGCTCGGATCCGGCCGCACGGGCGGGCGCCCTCGAGGAGCTGGGCGCGAGCGCGCGGGCGGAGGCCGTGGCGTACCTCCTCCCGCTCGTCGATGCGGAGCGCCGCCTCGACCCGGCCCTGGTTGCAGCCGCGGCGAGGGGCCTCGGCCAGGCGGGCGACTGGTCGGTGCGCCAGCGGCTGGAGGCCCTCCTGGAGCAGCCGCACGGAGAGCTGGGCGAGGCGGCCGCCCAGGCGCTCGGCGCGCTCGGCGATCCCGCCGCCGCGGACGCCCTCGCCGCGTCCGGGGCGGCCGGCTCGTCCCGCCTGGCCGCGGCGGCGACCGACGCCCTGGCCCGGCTTCCCCAGGCGCCGGACGTGGGGCTCGCCCTGTGCGACGTGGCCGCGAGGACCCTCGACCCGGCCGTGGCCGGGCGGGCGGCCCGCGAGGCCCGGCTGCGGGAGGCGGCCTGTCCCGAGCGCGTCCTCCTGGGTCGGCTGGGAAGGGGCGGTGACGAGGCGGGCCTGGCGGCCATCTCCGAGGTCGGCCTCGCCCCGCCGAGATCCGAGGCGGCGGCCGAGAGGGTCCTGGCCCTGCTCGAGGGCGGCCGGCTCGACCCCGCGGCGCGGGCCTCGGCCTGCCGCGCCCTGGGGAGGCTGGGCTGGTCCGGCGCCATCCCCGCCCTGGTGCGGCGCGCGGACGACGCCGGCCGGCGCATCGCGGAGGCGCGGGCGAGATGGATCGCCGGAGCGCTGCCTTCGAGACCGGCCCCGGGCTTCGCCGGGACCGACGCCGGGGGCCGGCTGGCCGCGGTCGTGGGCCGGGACCCGGCCGCGGCGCTCGTCGCCGAGGCCGGCACCCGGGAAGGGCGCGAGTGGATCGACCGGGTCTCGCCTGCCGACGCGTCGGAGCTGGGCGCGCTCCTGGCCGCGCTCGGCGCCCTCCGGGTCGAGGCGGCGCGGCCCCGGCTGCAGGCGGCGGCCCGCGATCCCCATCCGGTGGTGCGGGCGGGCGCGGTCGAGGGCCTGGCGGCGCTCGGGGGCGAGGGAGCGCTCGATGCCGTGGGAGCGGCCGTCGAGGACGCCGACCCGCGGGTGCGCGCGGCGGCCGTCACCTCGCTCTCGCGCTTCGGCGCCCGCGCCGTCCCCATCCTGGCCCGCGAGGCGGAACGGCGGGCCGGGCCGGAGCGGGAGGCGGCCGTGGCCAGGGCGCTCGGCGAGACCGACGCTCCGGAGGCGGTGCCCGTGCTGGCCTCCCTGCTCGAGGGCCCGGGAGCGGCCGAGGCGGCGCGGAGCCTGGGCCGGCTCGGGGTGGCCGACGGGGCGGCGCCGCTCTCGTCGTTCCTCGCCGGCCCCTCCTCGTCGGGCCGGCTCGAGGCCATCGAGGCACTCGGCCAGCTCTCGACCGGGGAGGGGGCGGACGAGCTGACCCGGCACCTCACCAGCGATCGCCCGGAGGTGCGGGCGGCTGCCGCGCGGGCGCTGGGGCGGCTGCGCCACGAGCCGGCCTCGGCGCGCCTGGAGGCGCTGCGCTCCGACTACTACGGCAGCGTCCGACGCGCCGCGGTGGAGGCGCTGGCGAAGCTGCCCACCGGGAAGCAGCGCGGGAGACCGTAGTATAACCCTGGAGCATGGCGGACCTCCGCAAGCTCAAGGACCGTGCGGCGGAGCTGGCGGCCAGGGGCAAGGTCGAGAAGGCGGCCGAGATCCTCCGCCAGGTCCTGGCGGCCGATCCGAAGGACGTCTCGTCCCGGCAGAAGCTGGGGGACGTCCTCCGCCGGGCCGGACGGATCCAGGAAGCGGTGGCCTCCTATCGCGAGGCCGCGGACCGCTTCGCCCACGACGGCCTCCTCGTGAAGGCCATCGCCCTCTCCAAGACGATCCTGGAGATCGATCCCGGGCACGTCGAGACCCAGGCGTCCCTGGCCGATCTGTACGCGCGCCGGGCCCGCCCGCCGCCCGCCGGGGCGCGGCCCCCGCGCCCCCACGCTCCGCTGGTCGCTCCGCCCGCGCCGGAAGAGGACGAGGACCGGCCGGTGGCCATCCCGCTCGGCCCGGCCACGGGGGCCGCGTCCGGGGCGGACACGCCCTTCGAGCGCATCGCCGAGGTGGCGAGCGACGCCCTGCGTGCCGGCGTCGAGGACGAGGACCTGGTCGAGCTCGAGCCGCTGGAGGAGCCGGCCGAGGAGGCGGCCCCGAAGCCGGCCCGGGTGGAGGCCCCGGAGCCGGCCGGGGTGCCCGCCCCGCCCGCGCTGCCCCGGGTGCCGATCTTCTCCGACCTCTCCCGGGAGGCGTTCCTGGCGCTCACCGAGGGGATGGTCCTGCACCGCCTCTCGCCCGGCGACGCCTCGATCCGCGAGGGCGACGGCGGGGCCAGCTTCTTCGTCGTCGCCGCCGGCCGGATGGCGGTCTCGCGCCGCGACGACCGCGGCGAGGAGGTCGTGCTGGCCCGCCTCGGCGAGGGGGACTTCTTCGGGGAGATGGCCCTGCTCTCGGGTGCGCCGCGCTCCGCCACCGTCCGGGCCGAGGGCCCGGCCGAGGTCCTGGAGCTCCGGGCCGACCTGCTCCTCGCCCTGGCCGGGAAGCACCCGCACCTGGCCGACTCGCTCCGCCGGTTCTACCGGCAGCGCCTGCTCGCCAACGCCATGTCCCTGAGCCCCGTCTTCCGGCCCTTCCCGGTGGGCGAGCGCAAGCTCATCATGTCGCGCTTCCGCTCGCGCGACGTCGAGCCCGGCGACGTGGTGATCCGCGAGGGGGAGCCCTCCGACGGCCTCTACGTGGTGCTGGCCGGCGCGGTGGAGGTGGTGAAGCGCCGGGGGCCGGCGGAGGTGGCGGTGGGCCGGCTCCAGGAGGGCGACCTCTTCGGCGAGACGAGCTGCCTCAGGAAGTCTCCCGCCACCGCCACCGTGCGCGCCCTCCGGCGCGCCACCCTGCTGCGTCTCCCCCGCTCCGCCTTCGACGAGCTGGTGCTCGCCTACCCGCAGATCCTGGAGCTGGTGGCGGACCTCTCGGAGGAGCGCGTGGAGAGCCTGGACGCGATCCTGGCCGGGCGCGCCCGCTGGACCGAGGAGGGGCTCGTCCTCGTCTGACCGGGCGCGCCGGCGCCCTCCCTACGCGGCGGCGGGCGGGGGTGGCGGCGGCACGGCCACCGTGGGCAGGGCCGCGACCTCGCTGCCCCCGCGCGAGCGGAGCACGGCGCCGAAGACGAGCAGCCACCCGGTCACGAAGGCGAAGACGCCCAGGATCGGGATCTGCGTGACCAGCACCACGATGGCCGTCCCGATGGCGAGCTGGAGGACCTGCGTGCCCTTCTGGACCTTGATGGGGAGCGACCGCCCGACGTGGAAGGCGAGGGCGGTGAAGCCGAGCACGCCGGCCGCCAGGACCGCGAGCACCTGGACCGGCACGAGCAGGATCCCCACCAGCGTCACGACGAGCAGCACCGCCAGGACGGGCATGGCCACGGTGCCGAGCAGCCCGACCAGGATGGCCTTCACGGGGTTCGCCACCATGGCGGCCGCCACCACCTCCACCCGGCGCGGAAAGAGCGCGAGGAGGAGCAGCCCCAGCGCGAAGTAGAGCGCGAACTGGGCCAGCACCTGGGCGACGGAGAGCAGCGGCGAGGCGGCGTGGCCCCAGATGAAGGACGGCCCCATCCAGCCGGTGAGGCCGGAGACTCCCGGGACCGGGACGCTAGTCTGCTGGCCGCCCACCTCGGCGCCCGGGTCGACCTCGATCTTCCCGCCGACCGAGGTGGCATTGCCCTCCACCACCGCCCCCGGCCCGATCTTGACGTCCCCGAGCACGGCCACCACCTCGCCGGCGCGGGCGCCGCCCTCCAGGGTGGCGTCGCCGAGGATGGCCACCGCGGTCTGCGCTTCCGATCCGGACTTGAGCGTCACCGAGCCCCGCATGGCCACGGCGTCCTTCACCCGCTCGCCGGGGCGGAGCACGAGGTCGCCGCTCTCGACGCGGTCCTTCGTCCCGCCGATCCGGCCCGACTCCCGCTGGGCCTGGCGCATCTCGCGCTCGGCCTCCCGCATGGCCTCCTGCACCTCGCGGCCGATCCCCTCCGGCAGCCGGCCCCGGAGGCCGAGCTGGAAGTCGAACCCCTTCGGGCGGGAGGTGACGACGAGCAGCGTGCCCTCGCGCGTGGCGGCGAGCTCGGCCTGCGCCAGCACGGCGCGGAGCGCGTCCTCGACGGGCACGGACTGGAAAGAGGCGGTGATCCGGGGAAGCTCGCCCGGAGGCAGCACGATGGAGAGGCCGCCCGCCCTGGCGATCCGGCGAAGCGCCTCGCCGGCGTCGGTGGCCTGGAGCTCGCCGGTGAATCGCCGGCCGGTCGGCCTGTCGAACCCGGAGAGGACCTGGGTCTCGCCGGCCGGCTCGCCGGCGGGCGCCACCACCACCGTGTCGCCCCGCCGCGTGGCCACGAGCCCGGTGCCCTGCAGGGCCGCCTGGATCGCTTCCTCGACCGGGACGTCCCGGAGCTTCACCACCAGGAGCCGGTTCCCGGTCCGGTGCGTGTTCAGCACCACGTTCCAGCCGGCCGCGTCGGCGATGGCCTCGAGCGCGTCGTCGACGGAGGTCGTGTCCTCGAGGGTGATGCGCTTGCCGGAGGGCTGGGCCGGCCACTCGCCGCGGAGCACGCTCCCGCCCGCGGGCGGCGGCCGCGGAGGGCGGGGCGCCGGGGAGGCCCGCTCCACCTCCGCGGCGGGCGCGGGGGGGGCGGGGGGCTCGGGCTGGGCGAGCAGGGCTGCGAGGACGAGGGCGAGCATCTGGGCTCCGATCAGGCGGTCCGGGCGTCCCGCGCCGGGACGAGGCGCGAGAGGGCGAAGAGGACGGCGGCGGCGGCGACCGCGGCGACCACGAGGATCTGGACGCGGAACACGCCCACCAGGGTGGGCACGAAGGTCGACCCGACGCGGAAGGCGTGCGCCGCCTCGCCCAGGCCGTCCACCCATCGGGCGACGGTGGGCGCCCAGGCGCCGGCGCCGGCCACGGCGACGACGGCGACCGCGGCCGCCATCGCTCCGCCCAGGATGGTGAGGGCGAGCCGGCGCTCGCGGGCGACCAGCCGCTCGCGCGCGTCGATGCGGGCCATCACGCCGGCCGTGAAGCCGTCCGGCAGGGGGGCCGCGGCGGCGGGGTCGAGGTCCCCGAGGGCGTCGGCCAGGGCCCGGTAGGACTCGACCAGGGCCTGGCACTCGGGGCAGGCGGCGGCGTGGCGCTCCACGCCGGCGTCGCGGGCGGAGTCGAGCGCGCCGTCCAGGAGCCGCTGCGCCTGCGCGTCGGTGAGGTGGCCGGTGAAGGTGGTCATGGCGTCGTTCCCTCCGCCGCGGAGGCCTCGAGCGAGGCGCGCAGCCTGGCCCGGGCGCGGTGCAGCCAGGTCATCACGGTCCCGATGGGCACGTCCAGGGTGGAGGCGATCTCCTTGTAGCTGAGCTGCTCCACGTGGAAGAGGTGCACCACCTCGCGGTAGTTCGCGGGGAGGGCCTCGACCGCCACCTCCAGGCTGGCGGCGGTCTGGCGCCGCTCCACCACCTCGTCCGCGGCCGGGGCGGCCGCGTCGGGCAGCTCGCGCTCCGGCGCGCCGTCGGCGGGGTCGGCGTCCAGCTCCACCCGGCGGCCCGCGGGGATCCGGCGCCGCAGCACGTCCAGGCAGTGGTTGCGGGCGATGCGCAGGAGCCAGGGAGCGAAGGCCTGGGACGGGTCGTAGGTGGCGAGGGCCGCCCAGGCGCGGACGAAGGTCTCCTGGGCCGCGTCGCGGGCCTCCTCGCCGTCGCGGAGCAGGCGCATGCAGAGCCCGTACACGGACCGCTGGTGCTGGTCGACCAGCCTGCCGAAGGCCCGTCGATCGCCCCGGGCGGCCGACCTCGCCAGGGCGCCGTCGCCGCTCACGCTGGGGGCCAGCAGTCGCTCCTTCCCGACGGAGAGCGCCAACCCTATGCCGTCGAACGCGAGGGCCACAACCATGCCTGGACCTACGGCGCCGCCGAGTGCCTATTTCGGGTCCCGGGCGACCGGACGGGGGTGGACCGAGATCCGCCTTGGTTACGGGACGTTAGATGCGCAGGAACGCGAAGAAGCCCACCCGGCCGCGCGAGGGTGGAGCCGGGGGGATCGCGCCTTAACGCCGACCCCCGGAGGCACTAGGATGGGCGCGGTGCGCGCCGCCCTTCCGATCGTACTCGACGGCAGCGCCGGCGAGGGAGGCGGCCAGATCCTGCGCACCGCGCTGGCGCTGGCGGCGGTCACCGGGAAGGGGTTCACGCTGGTCCGCGCGCGGGAGCGCCGCATCAAGCCGGGGCTCAGGCCGCAGCACCGCGAGGCCGCCCGCGCCGCGGCGCGGGTGTGCGACGCCGAGCTGCGCGGCGACGAGGTGGGATCGACGCGCGTCGAGTTCCAGCCGCGCCGGGCGGTGGCGCCGGGGGAGTACGCCTTCGACGTGGGGTCGGCCGGATCCACCCCCCTCCTGTTCCAGACGCTCTGCTGGCCCCTGGCCCTGGCGGGAGGGCCTTCGTCGGTCGTGCTGCGGGGCGCCACGCACCAGGACCACGCCCCCAGCTTCCACTACCTGGCCCTGGTCTGGGCGCCCGCGGTGGCCCGCCTCGGCTTCCGCTTCGACCTCGCGCTCCACTCGGCCGGCTTCCACCCCGAGGGCGGCGGCGAGTTCTCCGCGCGGGTGGAGCCGGCCCATCCCATGCCCCCCCTCGATCTCCGGAGCCGCGGCACGCTCCAGGACGTCGAGGTCCTGTCCATGGTGGGCGGGCTCGGCTTCGAGGCGGCCGACCGGCAGGCCGGCCGGGCGCTGCGCCTGCTGCGGGAGGCCGGGATCGCCGCGCAGGCCGAGCGGGTCCC